>JAKUOQ010000046.1 GCA_022450865.1 Nitrospinales bacterium
CTGCATTGGCACATCTTTTCGAACCTGTACCCGGAGTTTGATTGCCCGCTCAGTACCAATATGGTCGATCCTAGCCGGGCCAGCATCAATCTTAATATCTGCCAAATGTCCAAGATGTGTCATCAATTCTTTATCTGTCCAAATTGCAAGAGAACGATAATCTTCCAGAGCTAGCCTCTGGTTGTTCTTTTTTTGAACAAAAACAAAATCAATCGGCTCACCTCGGTCATTGAATTCACCCAAATATTTTCCTGCGTTGAGTGATTCAATAATATCTCCGATATCCTGCATATTCATATCCAACCGTGCAGCATCTTCTCTCCTCGGCATAAACCGAAGCTCAGGATTACCGAATTTAAATTCTGGTCGTACCGAATGCACACCATCAATCCCAGAAATTTTCCCGATCAAACTCATTGCTATATCTTTTAACTTAAGAATTTTGGGGCCTGTTATTTCCACCTCAAATGTTTTGTCTGCTGATCGGAAAATAGGACGCTGTACAGCAAATGCGAAACGGTATCCGGGAATAGCAAAAATCTGTTGGCCCATTTCATTCGCTTTCACAGCCATTTTCACTTCACCTCGCTGACCCTTTGCCAGTTCCTTTTCAATAATAGCTCCTCCCCCATTAAAGCGAGGTGAAAACACCAAAAAATTTCGGTTCACATCTTCCATGCTCACAATCTTCTTTTCATACTCAGCTAAGTATTTCATATTTGTTTCAGCAGGGGAGCCCGCAACCGGTTCAATCAGCATGAACACCATGTTGGTGTTTCCATAAGGAAGATAATCTTTTTTCGGCAACGTCTGACCGCTATACCACAACATCCAACATACACCTGTGAGGATTCCAATACGTATCAAAATACTGCTTGGGGACTGACGAAGCACATATTTCATTAATCCTGAATAGGCATTACCAAGACCTTTGCCTACCACCACCAAAGGTCGAAATAAAGTTCGGTGAAAAAAACCGGGCGTGTATTCTTCTCCTGGTTTTAAACGAACTAATAAAGTTATTAGCGTAGGTATAACGGTTATCGAAACTAATAATGAGAGAGCTATGCAACCACTAATTGTAATGGCAATATCGCGAAACATTTGCCCGGCTTCTTCTTCAATGAAAACAATAGGAATAAACACAGCCAATGTAGTCAATGTTGAAGCCAATACAGCCCCCCACACTTCTGATGCTCCATCGTAGGCAGCCTTGTACACACCTTTTTTCATTGTCAAATGGCGATAAATATTTTCCAGAACAACGATGGAATTATCGACCACCATTCCTACAGCAAAAGCCATACCAGCAAGTGAAATGATATTGATACTGCGTCCAAAAATTTTTAAAACGATAAACACCGACACCAAACTCACTGGAATACTGATCGCCACGATCAATAATGAACGCGCCGAACCTAGAAAGATCAACAACACTGCGACAGCAAGAAGGGCACCTAGACCTAGGTTTGACTTTACTAGACGCATAGCTTCATCAATATAATCTACATCTTTGTATACGATTTTTAATTTAAGCGGAACACCGCGATTCAAAAGTTCTTGATTTAATTTCGTGATACGTTGAGCAGTTAGATTACAGGTCTCTACAACATTCGCGCCTGCTTTACGAATCACACCAAATGCATTAGATAAACTTCCACTGATCCGAACTAAAGAATCCGTTCTTTGATAGCCATCCACCACTGTTGCAAAATCTCGTACCCTAATTGTCTTGTCACCATCCCGCTTTACCACTGTATCTAAAATATCTTTGGGGCTAAGAAACTCACCGAGCCCTCGAACTGTATAGGCGCGATTTTTTTCATCGTGGAATCCTCCACGCGTGTTTTGATTTTCTCCTCTAAGGCGGTCAATCACTTCTTTATAGGTCAAATGCAAACGCGCCATACTATAAGGATCGAATTCCACCCGCATTTCGCGATCTTCACCACCGAAATGCCAGACATCAGCAATTCCTTTCACCCGCCTTAAAGAAGGAACAATGATGTCTTCTCCGATTTTGTACATATAATTCTGATCAAGGTCGGGCATTTTCTTATCGGGCTTATCAAAAACAATCCACATAATAGGACTTGAGTTATCACTTGATATCGAACGTAAGGTAGGCTTATCTGCATTTATAGGCAGGTCTTTTACCTGCTGTAATTTGTTGTTCACATCCAGTACAGCAAGGTCCTTATCAACACCCCACTCAAACTCAAGGTTGATGGTGCTCAATCCATGCTGACTCGTAGAAGTCATTTTCTTCATGCCTTCGACAGACTCTAGTTGGTCTTCCAGTCGACGACTGATGTTACGTTCTACTTCATTTGGAGACAGTCCGGGATATTCAGTTCTAACTTCGATTTGTGGTTTATCGACCGTGGGAGTCAACTGTCGTGGCAAAGTTTGAAAACACAAGACGCCCACGACTAATGCCATAACAATGATTACCGTAACTGTATGATAGTTACGAATAGACTGATCTATAAGTTTCATCAGGTTTCCGGATTTTTTGCAGGAGTTTCCTCAGAGAGCTCCGTAGACTCACTGTCTTTTGAAGCAGAACTGAAAGGGGTTTCTGTATTTGGTACCGGATTAGTTAAAAACACATTTACTCCGGGAAATACAGCGCCTGATCCTCTTAAAATCAAATCAGCGTCAGCGTTTAATTGATGAGTGAAGTCTTTAATTTCGACAAAGTCATCATGCTCTTTGAAAGCCTTGACAGGAACGAGATGCGCTTTCTTATCTTTCACGATATAAACAACCGTTCCCTTTTCAGAAATTACCAAAGAAACTGCTGGAACGTGAAGAACATTTTTGCGTACTCCAAAATTTAAAGTGCTTTCAAGGGTCAACCCTGGAAACATTCCTGGATCCGGGTCTGGCAAATCAATTTGGACTTTGATATTTCCTGAGTAAATATTCGCATCGGGAATCACTCGAACCAATCGAGCTAGGTTGTTTTGGTACTTGAACTTGACACCTAGCTCTTTCACAAAAAAATGAGCCTTTTTCAGTTTTTTTAATTTATTTCGATAGTTCTGCGGTACTTCAAGAACCGCTTTCAATCTTGATGAACCTATCATTCGCACAATTGCTGTTCCCAAATCGGCAATGGCACCCTGCTCGATTTCCTTGGCAATAATCACCCCTTCAAACGGAGCAACAATATTTACCTTCGAAAGGTTTAATTCGGCGACCGCAACCTGCTTACGGATAGCTTGCATCTCAGATTCCAACTTTTCAATGTCTTCAGAGCGAGACTTCATACCCGCAGCCTGTTCGGCCTGACTGGCTACTAAAGTTTCAATTGCTTGACTTACTTTATCTTCCGCTGAGTCGAGAGCAGACTGGGCAAGGACTTCTTGATCGACCAACTGTTTTGTTCTTCCCAATTCAATCTTCGCAAGATCTAAGGAACTTTGTGCCGCCCGGGTTTTTGCATCCAAACGGTCCTTATCCTCCTGCCTCAGACCTTCCTGAGCTTTTTTATATTCCTTTTGTGAAGCCGACAAATCTGCGCGTAACCTATCTAAAGTCAGCTCGTATTCTCTAGGATCGATTTGTGCAACTAGGTCACCGGCTTTCACATTCATTCCTTCTTCAATCGCGATGCGTGAGACCCTGCCACGGATTTCAGAAGCAATGGTCACCCTTTGCTCCGCTTGAATATTACCGACCGCCCGTACCTCGTCTGCAATATCCATATAGACGACTTTGCCAATTTGCACCGGAAGCGCGAATTCCTTCTTTCCAGCTTTCGACTTTTCTTCCTTTGCAGGTACACAAGAAGACAAAACCAATATAATAAGTGCCAAAGAAGCACCCAATTTGTAATTTAAATTTCTGATATAATTCTGCATTTACCTAAAGTTATTTTATGGTCTGAGTTTCTTTAAAATTTTATCACAATAGCTCAAGTAAGGTTTTCAAACATATCAATGAGTTCTACTTACCCTTCTGACGATTTCGAATATCAATTATTAGATACCGGTTCTTTTCAGAAACTAGAACAATTTGGTCCGCATCGATTTTGTCGTCCCGCACCGCAGGCTCTTTGGCCTAAATCTCTTCCTGCCTCCGAATGGGAAAAAGCAGAAGGAGAATATAAATACTTTAAAGGCAAAGATACCGGCGGCGAATGGAAGTTACATACCCCCTTGCCTGAAAACGGATGGCGGATCAAGTTCCGCGATATCGTTTTCAAAATACAACCCACTGGATTTGGACATATCGGAATTTTTCCCGAACAAGCCCCCAATTGGCTCTGGATAATAGATCAGCTTAAACTGCTTAACGGCAAAGAAATCAAAATACTTAACGTTTTTGGCTACACTGGGGGTAGCACACTGGCCGCTGCCTCGGCGGGTGCCCATGTCACCCATTTAGATGCCTCAAAGGCCTCTGTGAACTGGGCGCGGCAAAATCTGGAACTGTCCGGTCTGAGTGATCGACCCGTTCGCTGGATTGTCGAAGATGCAATGAAATATATTCAAAGAGAATACAGGCGTGGCAATAAATATGACGCGATTATCATGGATCCGCCATCTTTCGGGCGCGGACCCAAAGGGGAGGTATGGCAGATCGAAGATAAACTTTCCGAACTCATGGAAGGTTGTAAGAATATTCTTACTGACTCACCAGTTTTTTTGCTCTTCACCACACACTCACCTGGGTTTTCATCCCTGACACTTGAGAATATGTTACGGACCTATCTACCTTCCACCCATAACGGTCATTTTGAAACAGGAGAAATGTTCATCCCCGACAATTCTAACGGACTCAATCTTCCCAATGGATTCTTCTGCCGCTACCGATCGTAACCTAAAAGCATAAACCCGCAAACCGAGATCAATATACCCATTTTTTTTACTTTTAAAGAGGTAGGGTATAATACGATTTTATTTATTCCACTAAAATTAGAAAGTTGAGGTATGGCCTTTTATAAATATTTAAAATCTCACGCGGAAAAGCAACCCGATTCCGCTGCTATTATTGAAGGAGATTCTACGGTTACTTATAGTGAATTCTGTAAACAAGTCGAATCTTTTGCAGCGGCTCTTTCGGAATTGCCTCTCAACTCAAATAGTAAAGTGGGCTTGTTGTGCCTCAATCAAAAGGAATATCTTGTTGCCTTTTTTGGTTCTTTACTAAAAGGGTTACCTGTGATCCCGTTCAACTTTCTTTTAAAACCTGAAGATCTGGCTTTCATTACACAGGATGCAAATATCGATACCTTGGTCGTCGATTCCGCTTTTGTTAATCCGGAGATCAAGTCACTTTTTAAATTGTTCCCAAATAAAATTCTAATTGGTCCTGCAGAAATCAATCAAGTAGGAAAAGAAACACACCGCTTCGAAGAATTTTTAAAATCTGGAAAAAAAGATAACGCTTTCATAAAACACGAACGGGAATCAGAAATACCAGATGTGATTCTTTATACCTCGGGCACCACCGCCAAACCTAAAGGTGTAATGCTAAATGAAGACCAGTTTGATGAAAACTGTACCGGGTTTCTGGAACATCTGCATATTACCTCTGAAGATAATGCCATTGTTGCCCTGCCTTTGTTTCATTCGTTCGGTAATATCATGGCCCTGGTTTTTTGCCGTGTCGGAGCAACATTGATTCTTCTCAAGCAATTCCAACCTAAAACGATTCTGGCTTCTATCGAGACTCACAAGGCCACGTTTCTACCTCTCGTACCAACAATCTATTCTTTTCTTGTGGATCTTTACGAGCGCGGTAGCTATGACGTGTCTTCTTTACACACTTGCATTTCTGGTGGGGCAGCTTTACCGGAAGCCCTCCTGAAAAAGGTCGAGGATGTTTTAGATGTTACGGTTATTGAAGGATATGGTCTCACTGAAACATCTCCGGTGATTGCCGTCAATACCATGAAAGATGGAAGTGTTCCTGGCTCAGTCGGTCCCGTTTTGCCTAATGTCGATGTAATTATTGCTGATGATTCTGGGAATAAGGTAGGCCTTAAACAAGTGGGAGAAATTCTTGTCCGCGGCAAAACGGTAATGAGTGGATATTGGAAACGTATAGAAGAAACACAGGAATCAATGCGCCCAGATGGCTGGTTTAAAACTGGTGACTTGGGACACCTGGATGAAAAAGGACGTCTCTATATTTCTGCCGGGAGGAAAAAAGATCTCATCATTCGTGCCGGTGAAAATATATCCCCATTAGCCATTGAAAATGCATTGATGGCTCACCCTGCACCAGCAGAAGTTGCAGCAGTCGGGATCGTTGATGAACGGGTGGGAGAAAAAGTGAAAGTGTGTGTTGTCTTGCGGGAAGGCGCTGATACAACGGAGCAGGAACTTAAAGATTTCTGTCGAAAAAACCTACCTGCATTTATGACACCCGATATGATCGAGTTTCATCAGTCACTCCCTAAAACTGCAACTGGGAAAATAATAAAAGACCAGTTGAAATAAAGCGGCGGGAAATTTAATCTCAAAAAAGATAACCTGAGGTCCGCCAGCCTCTCCCTTTAATGGGAAGAAGCTGACAACCTTGGGAGTTTTCCAGGTTTAATATCCGAAACTAAAGAACACAACGGAATCCGAAAAGATCAATCCGGTAATCTACCACAAAACCTTTTCTGGCTGCTGAACGTTGACTGTTTGCGTCGCTTGCCCAGGCACCTCCACGAATCACTTTACGAACCCCTCCTCCTTTTCGGTCTGTAGGATTGGTGCGTACGGGTCCTGTTGGATTATCTTTAGGGCTTTTACTATAATATTTGTCATCCATCCAATCCTCTGTCCATTCGTATACATTTCCTACCATATCATGAAGTCCCCAGGGGTTGGCTGGGAATGAACCGACGGGAGCTGTATATGGAAATCCATCGGTAATATTTTTCGCGCTAATATTCAGGTCACAAGTACTATCGCATAAGTTAGATTTACCGGTTTCGAACTCATCTCCCCAGTAATATTTTGTGGTTGTCCCGGCTCGTGCTGCATACTCCCATTCCGCTTCTGTTGGCAATCTTTTATTATTTTTCTTACAGAATCCTTTGGCTTCATGCCAGGTCACCCTATCAACAGGTCGATGAGCACCTTTAAAGCGTGCAGGATTGTGACCCATGACAGATTGAAACAAGCCTTGGCTTACCTCGTACTTGTCCATTTGAAAAGATTTCAAACAGACCTCATGGACAGGTCTTTCTGAAGCTGCTCCTAGATTGGAGCCCATTTTGAAACATCCTCCCTTCACTTCAACCATTTCAACCGGGCCTTTTACCCCAGCCTTGGCGATCAATATATCTTCTACCTTGAAATGCAATTCGGTGACGTAGTCATAAACCCTGCGCGGAACACCTTTGTATTTTAATTTGGTATCGGAATATGGGGTGAGCAGCATTTTTCCCGTTTTTAAATTGAAGAGACGATAATGAAGAACGGGCTTAGCTGCTTCACCGTCCACATAGTTTCTCATATTATTTCTACCATCGTCGGGTGGAATAACATTTTCATCGACAAGCTCTGCTTCGAATGTTTCTGCACCGTCCAGCAAAGTCACTTCAACAATATTCCTTTTTATAATCTTCATAGCCAAAATGCGATCCACAAGCGGCTTGGTTTCTCTATATTTTTTCAATATGAATTTGGTTTCTGCCAGTCCGCGCATGATTCGCCAGCTATCAGGGTCCATTTTAAGAGCGGCAGAGTAATATTTTTCTGCTTTATCCATTTTGCCCATTTTAAAAGCAGCATCACCTTTAGAGATCTCTTCCTGAACAGTTGCAAAAACTGAAACGGGGAAAAAAATTAATGCAAAAATGCTCCACCGGAGCAATTGTTTTATTGACGAAAAACTAAAACACATGACAAATAAACTCCTAAAAACTTTGAGTAGTAAATTGATAAATATTAATTAAATGAATATATTTAGTATATACAATCCTGAGAGGTTTTTGCTAGTTTCTCTTTTTTTCATGCGGTTTTTTTTCAGGCAAAGAAGGCTTATCCGGTGGATTTTCTTCCTGCTTGTTTTTTTGTTTCTTTAGATCGCCCCATCCAGAATCAACCTTTTTCTTTTTATTATGTCGTTCCCGTTTGGGGAAATAATCTATCTCATCAATCATTATTAACCTTCTCTTTAATAATGTATTTAATTCAATCGCTCATTGGGCCTTGAATGACGCAGTTGCATACTTCGATCAAGTGTCCTCGGCTATTTCCATTCTCTTTGATACTTGAGTATATCATAGCTATTTTATTACGGACGAAACCTTAATTTCGATCTAAGTGGATTGCATAATTCAATATCTTGAAAACACAGGTTTAAACGCTTATACTTCCGACAAGACGCCCTCAGCATTTCCTGCACCTTTTGTTTTTAAACCGATTTTTACTGAAATGAAAACATATTTTATTACAGGCGGCGCCGGATTCATCGGTGGAAACTTTATCCTAAACCTAATGAAAACCGGTCAGGCTAAGGTCATCAACTTCGACAAGCTTACCTATGCAGGAAATTCAGACACATTGGCTTTCTTAAAAAGTGACCCGGATTATAAATTTATCCAAGGCGATATTTGCGATAGGAAAAAACTTACCCGAATATTTGAAAGTTATGAGATTGACTTTGTTGTTCATTTCGCTGCTGAATCCCATGTAGACAGATCCATAGATACCCCAGATGATTTTATCCAAACCAATGTTGTTGGAACATTTGAGTTACTGGAAGCGGCTAAACTATATGTTGAGTCAAAAGTTTTAAACCGAAAGAAAAATTTTCGTTTTCTTCATGTTTCCACCGATGAGGTTTATGGTTCTCTAGGAGAAACCGGCCTATTCACGGAGGAGACCCCCTATGCACCCAATTCACCCTATGCGGCTTCTAAAGCTTCATCCGATCATCTAGTGCGAGCTTATTTTAAAACCTTTGGCCTGCCTGTACTGACCACAAACTGTTCTAACAATTATGGCCCTTACAGTTTCCTGAAAAACTATTGCCTTTAATGATTTTTAACGCACTCAAAGGCGACCCGC
>JAKUOQ010000047.1 GCA_022450865.1 Nitrospinales bacterium
AACGACTTATTAGAGAGGGAAGACAATGCATGAAGTGAAAGTTTTTGATGCTTCTGGAAATCTCAAAAAAGTGATATCCGTAAAAACCTTGAATAAAAGAACAGATAAACAAATAAATTCACCTTCTTTTTATAATAAAAAGGGAAGAAAGGTGAAACCACTAGTTCAAGAAGGCGTAAAATAAAGGAAAGCCAGTACTGAAAAGTACTGGCTTTTTTTAGGGCCTTCTAAATCCCTTGATCTATTAACAGGTTTCAAATCTGGTCGGCATTGTGGAGACTTAAAGTAAAAGGAAAGCCACTCTTGAATTCCACGCATACCCGCTCGACTAGCCATATCGAGGAATAAAACCAGATCTAATACCACAGGTGCTGCAAGGATGGAATCGCGGCAAAGAAAATTGACCTTCAATTGCATTTTTTGTCCCAGCCAACCCTGAATATCGATATTATCCCAGCCTTCTTTGGCATCTCCTCTGGGAGGATAATATTCGATGCGGATTTTATGATAATAATCTCCATAAAGCTCTGGATAAAGATCATCTTGAAAAATACTATCAAGAACAGAACCTTTACTCACTTCCTTGGAGCGAAAAGAATCAGGGTCATCCAGAACTTCACCATCGCGATTACCAAGAATATTGCTGGAAAACCACCCTTCCAAGCCCAACATTCTCGCTTTTAGCCCCGGTGCAATAATGGTTTTCATCAAAGTTTGACCGGTTTTAAAATCTTTACCGGCTATTGCTACATTATGTTTTAAGGCTAACTCTACCATCGCCGGGGTATCGACAGTGAGACTGGGGGAGCCATTGGCAAAAGGAACACCCATTCTGATTCCTGCATAAGCATAAATCATAGAGGGTGGAATTATGGATAGATTATTTTTTAGTGCTTTCTCAAAGCCATCTATTGTTTTAAAAGCTTCGTGGTCCATATCCTCCTGATAAACTTCCGTAGAGCCGCACCAACACATAACTAATCGTTCTAAATCATGCTGTTTTTTAAAATTTTCCATATCCTGCATTAACATCTCCGCCAATTCCATTTTATTGGCGGCTTTTTTCACATTTGGTCCTGAAAGGTTTTTTACAAAAGCGGGATCAAACACTGCTGACCACGGTTTGATTTCTTCAAGTTGTTTGCGAATGGGCTCCAGTTCTTGTTTGTCTATCACCCCGCAGGCCAAAGCTGCCTGGTAACAATTGTCGTCATAAATATCCCAGCCACCAAAAACAAGATCTTTGAGAGGTGAAAGCGGAACAAAGTCCTTTATAAATGGGTATTGTGGATTATCCCTTTTCCCCAGACGAATTCGGGACATTTGAGTGACCGAGCCGATCGGTTGGCTGTAGCCGGCATTGACCAATTGCACTCCGGCAATGAGAGTGGAGCTTACTGCTCCCATGCCTGGAAGCAAAACTCCTAATTTCCCTTTTGGGGGTTCAATTTTTCGAGCCAAACCATCATATACATCTGTACTTTCATTCATAATTTAACTGCCCTTAACCTTAGAGATGTTTTTATTAAAAAAAATATTTGCTAAAATGCCCCAGAGATTTCTGGCTAAAAATAAGTCGAGCTATAACAATATACATTACAACTCACAACATATTAATATTTAGAAGAAGGATTTTGTAATAAATATTGCTGAAGTTCATCATCCTGTTTAATCGTCTAGTAGTATCCCATCAATAAAAATCAATACTTTCAAACTTATATGACAAAAAGCTACAAACAGTCCAATTCTTCGACGGCAGATAACAACTTGAACGGAGTCCTTCTGCTTAGAAAACCGGAAAATTCTGAAAACCCTATCAAATGGTATTCTTCCAAAATCGCTGGGGTTCCTTTTATCCTTAGAAATCTCTTAACGTTGCAAAAGGCTGACATAAAAACTCTTGTTGTTTTTATGCAAGATCCGCATGGAGACTTTCAAAAATCATTCGAAAAAATCTTACAGGATCCACGACTATCCCAAGATATTATTTGGATAGGAAATATTACGCAATTAAAAGAATGGATTCAAAACAACCCTAACCCCGTATATATATTTAATGGCTCCGCTCTCCATGACAACAAAAAATTATACCAACTTATCCGTTCAGAAACACAAAATGGGGAAGAATCTTTTTTTCCTATAAACCCTGAAAATCTGCAGGATCTATTATTAAATAATGCCTTAGACTCCATTATTTGCCGTTCAAGTGAATCAAGGCATATGGGTTTCCCTGTATACATACCTGGCTCAAAAGATGTGGAAATACAAAAACCCGAGGACTTCAAAATTCTCCACGAAGCACAAATGAGAAATTCAGGCCTCCATCATGACAGTGCCATCACTCGAATTCTCTCTAGGCCAGCATCGCGTGTTTTGACTCGCATGTTTTTGAATACTCCCATTAGTCCTAACCAGATTACTCTTATCAGTTTCTTTTTGGGCCTGACATCTGCCTTCCTTTTCTCTCGGGGTTATTATGAATCCTCCGTGATCGCTTCTGTACTATTGGTTTTATCAACTTGGATAGATGGAGCCGATGGTGAAATAGCGCGTTTAAAGTTTATGGAATCAGATATTGGGAAAAAACTGGATCTCTACTGCGACAACATCATCCATTTTTTGGTTTTCACCGCAATCGGATATGGAGTCTTCCTCAAAACAAGTGAAACCCTATTTTTATACCTTGGAAGCCTAGCTGGACTAGGTGGGTTACTCGCATTTTTCCTGCTCAGCCCAATACTTCTTGAGAAAAGATCTCCAGAGAAACAATTGTTCCATGTCAGCGAACCGGAACTGGCAGAAAAATTCGCAAACAGAGATTTCATTCATTTCCTTTTATTAGTTTCTTTGATCGACCAGTTGGAGATTTTTATTACAATGGCAGCGATAGGAGCAAATATATTCGTAGGATATTTGGTATATTCCAGATTTTGCAAATTAAAAACAGTCTGAAACGCTAAACCTGTTTTTTTAAGCGCAGTTCTGTGCAAGGCTTGATAAATATTCTTCGGCTTGTTTAAAGCTTTTCGGATCATCGATGTCGCACCAGAAAAGTCCTTTTATAGGAAGGGCATTGGCCTTACCCTGCTTGGCTAAATAACGCACCCCACCTGAAAGTGAGTCGTCTCCTTCTTTTGAAGAATCTTCAATTGCTGAAAATAATACTGGGTCACAAAGAAAAATTCCGGTATCAAAGCAATTGTAAGTCTCCATCCCTTTGCCAATTTTTTGTATCCTTTTTTCTTGAACCAAAACTCGGGTCACATCATCCAGATCCACAAAATGATTCTCTAAATCTTCGTCTACCGCTAACAGGAGGCCTTTATTATTAGAAGATTGGTAGATCAATAGGCGGGCTATCTCAGGGTCAAAAATGTGATCAGCCATCATCAGCAGAAAGGGTTCTTTCAAATAAGGCTGGGCTTTTAAAACTGAAATGCCATTTGCTCGTTCCCATTCCTTGTTTTCGATAATCGTTATGGGTGCGCCTTTAGATCGACTAACTTTCTCTAAATGAGCGCGGGTACTAGCACTCTTGTAGCCAACGACAACATAAAAATCATCCGCTCCGGCTTCCATTGCTGAATCAATCACTCTTTCAATAAGAGGGGTGTTTCTAAGAGGAATCAATGGTTTTACTTCGGCAATGGATCGCAATCGACTGCCCTTCCCGGCTGCAATGATTAAACATTTCATATTAAACTAACTATTAAGGGGTATAAGGCTCGTTAAATCAGGGGTATTGTCACATATAGAAAAAATCTCTTCAACTCTTTGTTTTATTCAAATTAGTCCGTTTCGCTCCTCATTTTATTTTGCGCTACTTGAGCCAATTTCGAAGGATTTCCAGAATATTGCCACCCTAGACTAAAACCGAAAATAAACCATATTATTTCTCGAACTCGTCGCATCAGTGCTGCTGCCACACCCAAAGCTGGTTCCCCTGTAATAGCACCTGTTGCGAGCAAAAAAGCTGCTTCCTGTGTCCCGAGTGTCCCAGGGATAAAGAATGTACCCGCACGCACAATCTCTACAAGTGTTTCCAGAATAATCGCCTCTGCTATAGATATGGGGTGCCCAAGAAAATATAAAATAATATAAATTTCCAAAGCGCCCAGATACCAGTTCAAAAGATTTAACCCCAGTGCCCCAAAGAAAAGGCGCCGTTTTAGGGTATAAAAGTGAACCAGTCGCTCATCGAACTCCTGAATATGACTTAGAAACTTTTTTACTCGATGCCCCAGAGCCATCTGACTGACCCAATTGCCTATAACAGAAGTCAATTTATACCGCTGTACAATATAAAATCCAAAAATTCCCAAGGAAAGTAGACCCAAACTTATTTTTGAAAAAGTTAAATAGTTTTTGGGGAAATCTGGAATTAGAGAAATAAGAAAAACACCTGATGCCATAAAAAAAATCATGGAAATCAGATGCGTCGATTCAATCAGGATGATTGAAGCTGCCCCTTCTCTATAGCTAATCCCATAATGTTTTTTCAAAAGAAAACCTTTAATTGGGGCTCCACCAAAAGCGCTGAAAGGCAACACCTTTCCAAATGCAGCCCCCACCATTCGCACTTTCCAGAGACGGTACATCCAACTAAATCTTGTGCTTGGCAAAGTAAACTGCCAGGCTATCGTATCCACCCAAAAAGCAAACCCATAAATCACTAATACAAAAAATATCCCCCAACCCGTTTTGATCAGATTCGACCACAATAACTCGAGATCGGTCTCCGAAAAAACATAAACCAGCAGCCCGCACCCCACCAGTAAATATATAAATTTGATAGTTTTCATCCTATCCTCAAGCCCTATTTAAGGATGCCACCGGCGGGCACTGCGTGTAAATTGGAGCCCCCAATAGGCTTGTGCCCCAATAGCAGCAGGTGGAAGAAGAAACCATAACCCCCCTCCCAGACTTAGGGCCAAAACAATAAAGCAAAAATCGCTCCGAATAATACGCGCATTCAAAACAAAACGATCCATTTTTGTATCGTCATCTTGGGTCGAAGTCTCCTCAGTTGTTAACTGGCTCGAATGAGGTTTGGTTCTATTTTGGTAAAGCTCGAGACCATAGTTCATGGTGCCACCAAAAAATGCTAACATACCTGCCCAAAGCCAGAACTGCTGCCCTGTGATAGAAGTAGCACCCCATCCAAGACAAATAAAAAATACTGCGTGTACAATCCAATCTACGAATGTGTCGTACCTCATCCCCAAAATACTTCGCATATCCTTAATGCGAGCTATTTCCCCATCACAGTTATCTAAAACATAGCAAATCAAAAATAAACAAGCTCCGATTAGCATCGAGAAATAATCTCCTTTGATACAAACCAAACCTGCTGCCAAACCAAAAACCATACCCAAGGTAGTAATTTGATTTGGTGTAATAGAGGTTCTCATCAAAAGAATTGTCGCAGGATAGGACAAATGTCTGATGAAAGGCTGAAGGTTCCTAGGAGGTTTAAATGGTTGCCCCGCTTCGGTCTTAAAAGTTTTGTTTGGAGTATTAATATTATTTGGGCCGACTTAAGTTTGGAGGGAAACTCGCATTTAATTTACAATTAAAATCTATAACTGATAGACCTTACTTGTGCATCCCAGTGAATGCAATAAAATTTATTAAAAATAGATACTCAGGCACTTGATTTTGTTGGGCATCAGCCTTTGAAATTGTTACAATTGCCTCATGCCATTAAAAATTGCACTTGTAAATATGCCCTTTGGGTTTCATATATACCCCTCCATCCAGTTGGGTACACTTTCTACTTTATTAAAGACCAAAGGTTGTGAGGTAAAAAGCCATTATTTAAACCTTTATTTTGCCCATCAGCTTGGGTTACCTATTTACAACCAACTTTGCGAAAAAAGATTCCTCATAGGAGAATGGCTTTTTTCGCATACTCTCTACGGAAAAAACCCAAAAAATTTAGATTACCCAAAACACTTTGCACCCCATATCGAAGATGTTTGCGAGTCCATTGAACGGCCCTTAGACTATTTGTTGGATGTAAAAACTAAAATGGTTCCTGAATTTCTTGAATGGTGCCGTGATGCAGGCAATTGGGAAAACTTTGATGTGGTGGGATTTTCATCCACCTTCAACCAAAATATTGCCAGCTTGACTCTGGCAAAAATGATCAAAGAAAAGTTCCCGCATTTGAAAATTCTTTTTGGCGGTTCTAATTTTGAGTCGGAAATGGGACTCGAATATTTTAGGGTGTCACCTTGGGTCGATTATGTTGTACCTGGTGAAGCAGAAGACATTTTACCTAACCTGGTTAACTATCTAGAAAAAGGAGGTCCTGTTCCTAAAGGAGTGATTCATCGATGCGAAGGAAAAGTTCTCTATGAAGAACCCGATGCCATGTTTGGGAATTTTACCGAATACGCTGCACCGGATTATAATGACTTTTTCGATCAATTGAAGGAGGTTGACCCAAAATCCTCCCTATTGGAAAATCCAGTGATTCTATACGAAACAGCCAGAGGATGCTGGTGGGGAGAGAAACATCACTGCACCTTTTGTGGTTTGAACGCAAATACAATGAAGTTCAGAGCCAAACCTATGGAGCAGGTGCATGCCGACCTTGCAGAGCTTTCCCAAAAGCATGACTCGTTTCGGTTTCGCTTAGTCGACAATATTTTAGAGATGAAATATATTGATGGAGTTTTTGGCGACCTAGCAGACAAAAATTTTGATCTTCAGTTTTTCATTGAAGTAAAAAGTAACCTAACCAAAAAACAAATTAAAACATTGGCTCATGGCGGTGCCAAAGTAATCCAACCGGGAATAGAAAGCTTCAGCCTGAATCAGCTCCAGGAAATGGATAAAGGTGTCCGGCCATTGCAAAATATCCTTTGCATGAAATGGTCGATGTATTATGGCATTGAAGTGAACTGGAATATTCTTATTGGTTTTCCGGGTGAAACAAACGAAGACTATCGACAACAAATCGATCTGATCAAACTCTTATTCCACTTGCCCCCTCCGGAATGTGTCGGCGATTTATGGCTAGAACGGTTTAGTCCCTATTTTATGAGACCGGAAGAATATGGAATAACTATCAAAGCACCGGGAGAAGCTTACCCTTATGTTTATGACGCTCCTGAAATCGATCATTTCAAAATAGCCTACGATTTTGAATTTGAATCATCTGTCCAAATTGACCCTAAACTGAAACAAGAACTGTATGATATAGCTGCAGAATGGAAAAGACGCCATCAATCTGAGCAACTACCTTTCCTATTGTTTACCAAATCCATGGATTTTGTTAAGGTTTACGATGACAGATCATTGAAATCCACTCAAGTCCGATTGGAAGGAGCTGCAGCAAAGATATTCTTGCATTGTAACGAAGCGCCAAAGACATTAAACCAATTCAAAGAACATTTGAAAAAAGAAAATATTACGGAAGCCGCCGAAGACGCAATTAAATTATTAGAAGAAAAAGGGCTTATCTATTGTGAACGAGGGAAATATTTAAATTTAGCCCTTCCCCATAATCCAAACCTATAAATAAAAACATGGCTGAATCAGGATCAAAAGGCGAGCACGAACTGCAAAAAATGCATAACACCATAAAAAGTGCAAGTTCGTTTTATAATTCCCAAGTCTTGGATTATTTAAATACTGAAATGCAGAAATTTATTTCAGCGCAAGAAATGGTATTTCTTGCGACGTCTGATTCGAAAGGCGAATGCGATGCCTCTTTTCGCGCAGGGCCAAAAAGTTTTATAAAGGTGTTGGACAATCACACCCTGATATTTCCAGAATTCAAGGGAAACGGTGTCATGGCGAGTTTGGGCAATATCTATGAAAATCCACAAATTGGGTTAATGTTTATCGATTTTTTTAGCTCTTCTATTGGACTCCACGTAAATGGAAAAGCAGAAATAATTACAGAAAAAGAAGCAAGTAAATTTGTCAATCCGATTGACAAGGCCAAAGCAGAAAAAGATGGGCAACATAAAACAAAATTATGGATAAAAATAAAAGTTGAAGAAGCCTATATCCATTGCTCCAAGCATATCCCTAAACTAAAAAAACAAGATAAAATTATCCATTGGGGGACCGACGATGAAAAATTAAAGGGCGGTGATTTTTTTAAAACCAAGGGATGTGATTCATAATTTTATACTTATGCCCTCCTGAAAAAGTAAGACCGGCTAGTTCAGGCATCTATTTCTCCAGGTACTAAGATCTCTTTTATTAAATCCATTTAAATTCAAAAATTAATGAGTAATGATTTGAAAAATAAATTTTTACCTGTGACATTGCTATCTGGCTTTCTGGGTTCCGGTAAAACAACTCTCCTAAATTATATCTTAAAGCAAAATCATGGGAAACGTATTGCCGTTATCGAAAACGAGTTCGGAGAAATAGGCGTCGACTCTGAATTCGTAATTGGTGCTGATGAAGACATTTTTGAAATGAATAACGGATGCATATGCTGCTCCATCCGGGGGGATCTGATTGAAACCTTGAATAGGTTGTTAGAAAAACAACAAACATTCGATTCAATAATTATTGAAAGTACCGGCTTAGCTAGTTCCGGACCCCTTGCCCAGGCCTTTCTCGTTGAAGATGATATTTCAAAATCATTGGTATTGGATGGCATCATAACCCTCATAGACTCAAAACATATTTGGAATAATCTCAATGAACAGGAAGTTACTTGGGAACAAATTGCTTTTGCTAATGTTATTTTGCTCAACAAGGTAGATTTAGTTTCAAAAAATGAATTGAGAGACCTTGAAAAAAAGGTTCGACAAATCAACCCCACAGCAACAATTTTTCACACCTCTCATGCGAAAATAGAATTAGATCAAATACTCAATATTGGGGGTTTCAACTTAAAAAATGTTCTGGATGAAAAAACCTTCATACCTCATCATCATGAGTCTGAACAAGGAATTTCATCGGTATCCTTAAACTTCCCGGGATTTATAGATCCAAACAGATTGAACCACTGGC
>JAKUOQ010000048.1 GCA_022450865.1 Nitrospinales bacterium
TAAAAAAGAAGAGCTATAAACTCTCTATGACATACAAGTTACTTTGTTTTTTTCCTAGCACCACGTTTTGGCTTTGCTTTAACTTTTTTTCTGGTCTCTCTAAGCCATTTTTGAAGGGTTGAGTCTTTCGGATGTTTCTTTTCTGGTAGTCCACTACCACGGATTAATTTCTGTAAGCCATAATCATTTTTCAACTCGGGAAACTGTAAATTCGGATTGTCCTTTAATTTTTTAGTGACTAAAGAACAATAGTCTCCACGAAGATGATCCATTTTGGCCTTGTCAGTTATCTGATGAGGACTTTTGGGAGGTTCTGCCTTTGCTAATCGATTTAAAAACTCTTCCTGATAAATTTTTAGATCGACACAGGATAGATACTGAGCGATCTTTTCTTTGTCCCTACGATACCAAGCAAGAAAACTCTCCTTATCTAAGACGAGCACGTTAGGGTTTTCAGTCATCATAAGACCACCAGCAAGATCAATTAATCGGCCACTTTTAACCCGAATTTCTCCAAGACTAATAGAATCTTCCACCGTCGTCCATACATCCATTAGAGCTTTAAAAGTATTATCAAAACCAGTTCTTCCTGCATCAAAAGCTTTAGCTAAAATATTGGTATGGTCACAGAGCAACTCAAACGCATCTCCAAACCCCCAGTTATCAGAATGCTCGAGTTTGCCAAGTAGGGTCATATAACTAGATTCATTCATGGCCTTTATCTCTTTAATGGAATGATCTTGCCTGTGCTTTCGTTATTTGAGATGGGCATTTTATTTTTATTTTCTTTAAGAATCAGAAGGTAATAGATATAAAAGTATTACTGCAAGAACTATTAGATTATTAATCCTAATCATCATCGTAATACACTTCCACAAAAGAACTAGTTTTTTTGTCCCAATAGATTCCTTGAAAAATAATACAATTTAAAACAATGGGTTATGGTTTAGGCCGTAGCCCATTTTTTATTGTGGGTAACAGTATGGGTAACAAATGAAGCAGAAATCGGATTAAATCTCTCCCTACCTGTAATAGAATAGTCTCGTTGCTTACCATTGTTTGAAGTTTACCACTGGTCTTTAATTTAAATTAAAGGAGGATTGGTCATGAACAAAGACTCTTGGATTGCACTGATTATTGCCATTATTATTACCGTTATAGCATCGACACCACTTTACTATTCCCGAGACTATTCTCGTGGGTCGCAAGGCAAATTCTCGGAAGGTTCAGAACCAATGAAGAGAACAGGTCAAATTCCTGAAAGCCCCACCGAATCAACCATGCCATGACCAAAACATATTTAGCTGCGGTATAAATATTAATTTACCAAGCGAATAGCGGTAGTGACGCCATAATATTTTTATGATTAAATATAAGTAATCATGAATTTTAAAACTTCTTCTAACTGAAGGTATCTACCGTGAAAAATTTGATTTTAGTCTTTACCATTTTATGTTTTACCCTTTTAACGAATATCGGATTCGCCCAAGAACTTCTTGTGCTCAGTGGCGAAAATTCTCAAAACTCTAAGCGATGGCAGGAAGAAGTTCTTCCCGAATACTCAGCCAGTGCTCCGGGGAAAAACCTTCCTGTTAAGATTGTCCCCGTCAAGGGAAATCGTTTCCCGGAATGGTTGGCAAAGGCCCTGGACGAGGGGCGCGTGGGCGAGATTTTGGGTACCCCTACTTTTCTGATTTGGGACTCAACAAGAGGAAAGGAGATTGGCCGTATAGAAGGCTATACTCAGAAGCTCAGGTTTTTTTCACAACTTAAAGAAGCAATAAGCATGATTGACCAGGGTCAACATCCTGGAAAAAGGGAAGGCTCCGGTGGTCATAGGGATGAGGGTTCTGGAGGAGATCAACGTCAGGAAGAAGGCTCCGGCAATAGTAGTAATATAATGGATCATATTTATAAAACTCCGGAAGAAGCCAAAAAAGCCTCGGAAATGCTAGGGCTTGGTGGAGAAATTCATACCCACCAAACGCCGGAGGGAACTATATATATGCCAGGAGCCACCATGTAGCTTTTCCCACAAGGAATACGTTGGTAATTTAATTAAAGATATTACATATTGATCTGGTTGTGGTTATTCTATGCGACGATTCTTATGAATTGATCAAATGGAAACAAGCTGGAATGAATCAGTAGTGCAACGAATAAAAGTTCTGTTTGACTACTCTAAAAACGAAAGGGTTTTGATAAAGGAATTAAAATCGAAAACCTGTATTTTGTTATTGGCGTCTAAAAAAGGATGTTTCTATGGCTGAAAAACTAAAAGTCCGTTCACCTTACGATGGACATTTGATAAAAGAAGTTGATCTGGATGATGAGACTCGTATAGAACAAGCCCTAACCACAGCAGAAGAACTGGAACAAAAAAAGCCTCTTCCAATACCAGAGAGAATTTACATCCTGAATAAAACTGCTGACTTGGTTGAAGCAAAGGCAGAGGAATTTGCCCGACAGTCTGCAGAAGAAGGCGGAAAACCTTTGATCGACTCCCGAATTGAACTGACCCGGGCAGTACAAGGAATACGGGAAGCCGCAAATTCAATAGGCCAACTCACGGGACATGAGATTCCAATGAACCTGACGCCTTCATCCATGAACCGAATGGCATTTACCACCCGCGAACCTATTGGTATCGTTGCTGCCATCAGTGCTTTTAATCATCCTTTTAATTTAATTGTTCACCAGGTAATACCTGGAGTAGCCGTAGGTTGCCCAGTGATTGTAAAACCCGCACGCACAACCCCCCTATCCTGCTTAAATCTCGTCAACTGCCTATACGAAGCTGGTTTACCAAAAGAATGGGTACAAGTTATTATCTGTAAAGGTTCACAGGCCGAAAAAATTGCCACTGACCCAAGGGTTTCTTTCTTAACGTTCATTGGCTCTGGAAAAGTAGGCTGGAGTCTGCGATCCAAATTGGCCGAAGGCGCACGATGCGCATTAGAACATGGAGGCGCAGCACCGGTTATTGTGGAGCCAGATGCCGATATAGATGATGCCTTGCCTTTACTAGCGAAAGGTGGGTTTTATCATGCAGGTCAGGTCTGCGTTTCAGTACAACGCATTTTTGTGCACGAAGATATTGTAGAAAGTTTTTCCAGTAAACTTGTGGCTATCGCAAAAAATTTAGTAGTGGGAGATCCGACGGATGAAAAAACAGAGGTCGGGCCTCTTATTGAGGAAGGAGAAGTGGATCGAATCCACAATTGGGTTGAAGAAGCCAAAGCGGCTGGTGGAAAAATTTTAACCGGAGGCAACAAAATTGGTAAGACCTGCTATGAACCAACGGTTATTCTGAACCCACCTTATGATATAAATGTCTCTCAATGTGAAATCTTTGGCCCAGTCATCAACATTTATTCTTATAAGAACAGGAACGAGGCTATAAAGTTTGCAAACGATGTTCCCTTCTCATTTCAGGCTGCAGTTTTTACCAACGATATTAATGCAGCTTTAGAATCAGCTAAGGACTTAAACGCAGCAGCCATAATGATAAACGACCACACCGCATTTCGTGTCGACTGGATGCCATTTGCAGGCAGAAAATCTTCCGGACTCGGCGTTGGCGGAATTTTACCCAGCATGATTGAGATGACAGAAGAAAAACTAATCGTATTCAGATCAAAATTAATTTAAACGAATTTCTTTCTAATCTATGTTTGCAGCACATCTGAATCCTGTCCCATCAGATTGTAATTGAAAGTGGGAATTCATTCGATTTGATGACCTCATTTCCAAAGCTTTTTTATTCCAACTGCCCCCTCTATTCACCTTTTGTGTGATAGAAAAGGAACCCACACAATCTACCCCGCTGCAAGCATTGAGTTCTGAACGAGGACCTCTAGGATTTTTTTCAGGACTCATTAAATAATAATTTTCATTAATCGGCATCCAGTCAAAAACCCATTCACTTACATTCCCTGCCATATCAAAAAGCCCAAATGCATTTGGTGGAAACGAACCTATCGGGGAAGTATTTTTAAAACCATCGGTTTTACTTCCGTCTCGAGAATTTAAATCGCATTTACTATCACAAAAATTTCCCTCTTTGCCAGTCACCGCCTCTCCCCAGTAGTATTTAGTCTTTGCCCCTCCTCGTGCAGCAAATTCCCATTCTGCCTCTGTTGGCAATCGATATCCCTGTTTCTTACAATAATCTCGCGCATCTTCCCATGAAACACTGTCAACCGGAAACTCTGCTCCAGGAAATTGAGATGGATTAAAACCCATTACACTTTGAAAAAATTTTTGTTTAATCTCATACTTGCCAATTTTAAAAGAAGATAAGCAGACTTTGTGAATGGGGCGTTCATCTGAGTTTCCTGAGTCGCTTCCCATTTCGAAACAGCCTTCCTTTATAACTATCATTTCTTCTTTTGGTTTTTCTTGATTTGTCGATATTGCCATCTTTTGAACGGTAGCTTTTAGAGCAGTCACTAGTTCACGCGTAGCCGTTGGAATGCCTTGATACTTGATTCGGTATCTGCTCTTAGACAGCAATTCCATTTTTCCTGTGTTCATAATAAAAACTCGAAAATGGGGAACTGGGCCTATAGCATCATCCTTTACAAATTGGCTGATATCGTCATCGACTGCACCCGATTCATCAATCGCCATTACATTCTCGTCTACAAGCTCCGCTTTCCGACCCTCGGTTTTTCCTTTTAGAAAAACCATGATATTTCTTCCCTTAGATTCGGGCATCGCAAGAATTCTATTGAGAAGGTCTTCTGCCTCTTGAAATTTTTTTAGCTTTATTTTCGTATCCGCTTGAGCACGGAGAACCTTATAGTTATCGGAATCTTTTCCAAGTACCTGACCAAAGAATTTTTCTGCGACATGATATTTACCCTGAGCAAATGCTGCTTTGCCACTGGCAAAAATTTTTGTTAAATCTTGGGCATGCAAAGTCACTGAAGAGAATAATAAAAACACAAACTGGATCATTAATTTTTTAATCAACTTATCCATTTGAAGATTCCTGTTAATTAATATTTTCAATATTTATAGGCCATGAATAAATAAAGGCCGTACCTCCACCCTCAACAGACTAAATCTAAAAAATTGTAAGGCAGTAGTATCCGTGGTTAGAATTAACCCTTATATTAATAAATATAGTTTAGTATAAATTAACTTGAAAATAGCCAATAGGTTTAGTTTTATTATTATTAGTCCAATATATTAAATACTCTATTTTTGAATCCTTTACACGCTATGCAGAATTCACTGTAAACCTAGCAATGAGCTATAATTTCAATACCAATACAATTTTAAAATATTTGCTGACGATCTTACTATTAACGGCTGGTTGCACCAATATTGGAGAGGATCCATTGACTCTAAACATCGGTGCTGAACCTTCAGCTAAAATGCGAAATGACATCGGGATAGAACACTTTTTAGCAGGAAGAAATTTTGAAGCCCTGTTGCAATTTAACCAAGCAAATTTAGCTGACCCAACTTCCGGAGAAATTCATTTCAACCTTGGGCTTGCACTTTGGAACGAAAATAAAAAGGAAAAGGCGATCAAACATTTCAAACAGGCACATAATTTGGCCAAGGGAAACCCAAAAATTCTACAGTCACAAATTGTAAATAAAATTCTGAAAGAGCGTTGAAATGGATTTTCAAAAACTATTCAACAACGCCAATCTGCTATACCCTGCTAGGCTGCCAGAGCATATGGTTTGATCATTGAGGTCCGCCCCTTTGCCGCAAAAGCTTTTCCGAGTGTTCCCAACCCCTAAAGCCCTCAAAATTTTTCAGACTCAAGAAAAACCAACGACCCTTTGGAGAACGAATAAGGCACACCTAAAAATCTAACTATAAAACACTAGCCCCTAACCTCTTGAATTTCTAAGCTTTTGGGTTTATTCTAAATCTAGTTATTTTTATTTCCGGAGCACAATTTAACTGCTTCCCACTTTGCCTAGAACCTAGAATGAATGAACTCTATTTAGCCAATCGCAATCTTTCCGAATTATATCGGCAAAAACTGCGGGAAAAAATTTTCATTCTTGACCAGTCGAAAATATTTTCTGGCCAAACCGAAATAAACCCGCAAGTATATTATTTGGATTTTAAAGATCGGGTATTGGAGTTTGTTTTCAATGAAACTGAAATTCTTAAAAAAGAATGTCTTACATCAGACAACTCTCATCTTATCCTGCTTAAACAAACGGTATTAGTCGACACGATTGTACAAGCAGCTTTCGCCTCGGCAATATGGTTTTTTAATCAACAGAATAGTCAGAGTTTAACTCAAGAAACTGCTCCCCTCTTTATTCTAGCTCGTGGGGGTTATGGCCGAGAGGAAATGTATTTTCGGTCGGATGTAGATATTCAAATTATCTCTGCGGCCTCGTTAGATGATGAGAATAAAAAATGGGGCAAGCAAATTACCCTTCACTTCGAATATCTTTTTATTCACCAGGATTTTTTTTCTGTTTCAAGAAACTCTTGTTACACCGAAAATGAATCTTTTGACAAAGAACTTAACCAGGAAAGTATAACGGAGTTCATTGCCCTGCTCGAACACCGCTTTGTCACTGGAAATAATCAGGCCTATAAGGATTTTACAAGCTCAATTAAAACTACAAGTCTTCTAAATCAGGATAAAATAATCAAACACTGCTTAAGTCACGGTGGTTATTATGAAGTTCAGAATACCGTTTTTAAGCAGGAGCCCGATATAAAAGAGGAGTTGCAGAGACTATACTGGGCTTTAGCTTCTGTCCGAATAATTCAAAAAATTGAAAAAACCAACCAGTACGAACTATTAAACGACTTATACGCTAAGAACCTAATAAGCCCGCTCGCCTTCAAAAGCATGAAAAAAGGGTTCAACTTTCTCTCTAAGGTAAGGCTTCTTTTACATATGATTCAACAGGGAGCCCATAGGGATGTGATGAGCTATGAAGTAAGGGAAAAAATAGCAAAGTCAATGGGCTATGAAGTAAAGGAATTTTTTCAGGAATATTTTTTTGAAGCCGTTTATCCGCTTAAAAGATTTAGCCGAAACCTTTATTCGGAAAGTATGGCCGCTAATACCAAAAAGGAAAAGAATCTTTCTGAATTTTTTTCATTAAATACCCAGAAACAGATTTTTTTTAATAAAGAACCGGAGGTTTTATTTTCCAATAACCCTTTGTGGTTTTTTAAAGTCTTTATATGGGTCGCAGAAAGAGGATATTCTCTTTCCTATGAAGTGCTTCGGGCCATCGAGCAACATGTTGATCAAACCTATCCGATTTTCATAGACGATGCTTCCCATTTAGAAATCGAAAATTGCTTTCAACGCATTATTCGAGGAAAATTTTTTTCAAAAGCCCTTCGCCTTTTGCACGAATTTGGAATTTTGGAAAACTTTTTAATTCCTGAGTTTAAAAACCTTCGTGGTCTGCTCCAAGACATCTACGTCCACAAATTTCCTACCGATATTCACATCCTTTCAGCTTTAGATGTCTTGAACGGACTGGAATTTAGAGAAACTGCTGATCCCTTTCTTGCAGAAATCTACCATTCGCAGAAAGATAAAACCGCTCTGAAACTTGCTGTACTACTTCACGATATCGGTAAGGGTGTCAAAGTTGGGCAACAAAATGAAGAACTGGTAGGGGCTCAATTGATTCCCAAAATCTTGAAAAATCTCGGCTATGGTAACAAACTCAAAAGAGTAGAGGATGTTGCTTTTCTTGTCGAAAAACATCTGACTCTTTATGACCTCATGTTACTAGATCCGGAAGCAGATGACACCTATGATATGGTAATTGATTTGATCAACCATGATAAGGAAAGACTTAAAATGCTGGTCTTGCTTACTTATGCAGATCGGGGTGGGACCAAAATGGATATGTCGCGCACACAAATAGAGCAGTTGAAACTGTTCTATCAATATACCCTCCACCATAAAAAGCGTGAAAGCGTTCCCAATACCATCAAGCTAGAGTTTTTAAAAATGGTTCGGTTACCTCGCGATTTACAATCACAGTTGGAGTTTTATTATAAGTTCAGGCAGTCCAGAAAACCGTTTATGGCAGAAATGTTGTTTAACCCAGGGCAGCCATCAGATTTGATCGTTTGCACTCAAGATACCCAGGGATTTCTGCATAAAGTTTCAGCAGTTCTTGCCTTCAATCAACTTGATATAGTACAAGCCAATATTCAGACGATGAATGACAAGGTATTTGATGTCTTCAAAGTAATCAATGCTTCAGGTGCCCCTATCGAATATGACGATTTCTTTTTTATACAAGAACGAATTCAGAAGGATCTGCATCGCATATTTATTGAAAAGGAAACCCTGCCAGCCATTTTTAACGGTAGAAAATTTGGAAATAAAATAGAAGGATTAGGTTTTCAAAAATTTAAATTAAAAATGAAAACAATTGGGCGTTCCGTAAAACTTGCTACCCATAATCTACCCGGAACATTTATGATGGAGGCAAAGGTCTTATCTGATGCCAATATGGAATGCCAGAAAGCAGTTCTGCATACACATCAAGGAACAGCTTCCAATGTATTTTATTTGCGCCCCAACGATGTGGCTGAAATAATGAATCATCAGGATCATTTCATAAAAACATTTACCAAAGCTCTAACTCCCTTACTTAAAGGAGAATTCATCTTTTTATCTGAAGAAATAAAAAATTAATTATTGATCCCAATTATGAGAGTTAAAAAGCAACAACCATCTACAATAATTCAATTGCTGATTTTTTCTGTAATGGTCAGCTTGGTATTTTCTACTTCTTCCAAAGCGGATACATACAAGACCTCTCTCAAAGAGGCCCTTGAACTCGACAAAGATGGTTTTTATGAAGAGGCTATTGAATACTGGGAAAAGTTGCTGATAGACTCTCCACCAAATATCAGGCTTTTTGCTGGACTGAAAATCTCAGGGACCAATACCAAACTGGGCAACCTTAATCGAGCCGTTGAAGTTTCCCAGAAACTTACAGAA
>JAKUOQ010000049.1 GCA_022450865.1 Nitrospinales bacterium
AGGATTTACAAACCTCATTTCTCCTGACGATAGATCATCGATGATAACTACATCATGTCCTGCATTAATATACGCATTAACTATATGTGAGCCTATAAAACCAGCCCCACCAGTTACCATGATTTTCATTTACTGTTTTCCTTCATGATTTTAGAAAGATAGAAAAGAGTGTCCAGTGCCTGTTTTGGAGACATCTCATTTGGGTCAATTTTTCTCATTTTCTGGATCAAAGGATTTTCGGGTTCCGGGAATAAACCTAGTTGTCCAGGACTTGGAAGGCTATCATTTTTCTCTGTTCGTGAAATCTTTGGCACCCCAACTTCGTCAAATTCGCTTTGTTCTAAATTGAAAAGAATCTCATGGGCACGATCCAGAACTTGTTTGGGTAGACCAGCTAATCGTGCCACTTGGATACCATAGCTTTTATCAACTCCTCCTGGAAGGATTTTTCTCAAAAAGATGATTTCATCATTCCATTCTTTTACTTGGATATTATAGTTTTTTACACCCGATAGAACTCGCGATAAATCGGTCAACTCATGGTAATGCGTTGCAAATAATGTTTTAGGACCTCCTTCTTTTTCGGTTCCATGTAGATACTCCACAATTGACCAGGCGATACTAATACCATCAAAGGTGCTCGTACCCCTGCCAATTTCATCGAGAATAATCAAGCTTTTAGGTGTGGCATTGTTAAGTATATTTGCTGTTTCGTTCATCTCGACCATAAACGTTGACTGACCTTTTAACAAATGGTCCTGTGCGCCAACACGAGAGAAAATACGGTCGGTAATCCCCATTTGGACTCTTTCGGCTGGAACAAAACTGCCTAATTGCGCCATCAGGCAGATCAATGCGACTTGTCTTAGATACGTGGACTTACCCGCCATATTGGGGCCTGTGATAACCATGATTTGCTGATCATGGTTATCAAGGCATGTATCATTGGGGATAAACCGGTTTACGGGGTCAATTTGCTCGATTAATGCATGCCGACCATTACTAATTTTCAAACTTGAGTCCTCAAGAATTTCTGGGTGGCAATAATTATTTCTATGTGCGACTTCCGCAAAGGATACTAAAGCATCAATTTCACTTATAATTCCTGCCATTTTTTGAATTCGAGTTCCAGCCAATGAAATTTCACATCTAATGTCTTCAAATAATTTTTGTTCCAACTCTACAATTTTCTCTTCTGCCTGAGTGACTTTTTCTTCGTATTCCTTTAACTTTGGACTAATAAACCTTTCTGCATTTACCAGGGACTGTTTCCTAATGTAATCTTTTGGGACTCGATCTGAATGTTTTTTAGTGATCTCGATATAGTACCCGTAGATTTTATTAAAGCCGATTTTCAATACGGATATTCCCGTTTTTTCTTTTTCCTCAGATTCAAGAGAAGCAATCCAACTTTTACCCTTTCGAGAAATGTCCTTAAGTTGATCTAGCTCTTCATTGCAACCAGATTTAAATAAGTTTCCTTCTTTTAGACCCATAGGGGGGTCATCCACGATATTTTTTTCAATAAGATCGTATAAGTTTTCAAGATTATCCCAGTGCTTTAAGTAATTGAGAAGTTGAGAGGATTCATATTTCTCCAAAGCTTTATAAAGATTCGGAAAAGTTTCTATAGAATTTTTAAGAGAAACCAAGTCTCTCGCATTGCAAACAGATAATGTGATCTTTCCTAGTAATCTTTCTAGATCGAAAATTTTTTCTAAAAAATCACGTGTTTCCTGCCTGTTCAATGGAAGAGATTTAAACTTAGAAACGATATCAAGACGTCTTTTAATTTTTTCTTTGTCTACCAAGGGCTTAATGACCCAATCGCGAATTCGTCTGGCACCCATGGGTGTGCAGGATTCATCCAGAAGGCTTAAAAGAGAGTTTTTTCTTGTTCCTTCACTAGATTGGATGAGCTCCAGACTGGTTACCGTGGTTTGATCCAATGCCATATAGTCATGGACAAAAAAGGGAGTGATGGAGTTAATATGCTCCAGTGCTGATTTTTGTGTTTCATGGAGATAATGTATTAGAGCGCCTGCAGCCGAGATGGCCTGATTCATAGTCTCGCAACCAAAACCTTCTAGAGACTGGGTTTTAAAATGATTCAGGAGATTTCTAAGGGCTTCGCTATGGGAGTATGTCCAGTCCTCCCAACTGTGAAGAAAAACATTTTCCGATGGCAACCAGGGTTTAGGTTGAGCCATTAAAGTTTCGGGTATCAGAATTTCTTTGGGATCCAATTTTTGAAGTTCGTCGGCCAGAGGTGAGCCGGTCATTTCTCTTTTGAATTGGGTGACCTTAAAGTTTCCGGTAGAAACGTCCAAGGCCGCCAATCCTATTTCTTCTTTCGAAATAAAAAGTGAAACAATTAGCTGTTCAGATTTAGGATCCAACATATTATCATCCAATGCGGTTCCGGGAGTTATGATCCGAACCACTTCTCTTTTGACCAGGCCTTTTGCGAGTTTTGGGTCTTCGGTTTGTTCGCAGAGTGCTACTTTTTTTCCTGCCTTTAAAAGTTTTGTAATATAAAGATTAGATGAGTGATGTGGAATACCACACATAAGAACCGGGTTGGACTGGTTTTTATTTCTCGATGTGAGTGTTATTTGAAGAATTTTCGAGGCTATTTTTGCATCTTCGTTAAACATTTCATAGAAGTCCCCCATTCGGAAAAATAATATAGAATCTGGGTAATCCTTTTTAATTCCTTGGTATTGTTGCATCATAGGAGTTTCTTCCTGTTTGACGCGTTGACTTTTTGCTGATACGACCATTTAAGAGATTTAAAGAGTCAGGTTTTTAAAATGAGGATGTAATTTTTCGTAGGTAGCTCGCAGGTGCTCGGGATGTACCCTAACCTCGCCGAGCACAGGCATGAAATTTGTGTCCCCCGACCAGCGTGGAACAATGTGGCAATGAATATGTTCATCATAGCCGGCACCAGCTGCTTTACCAATGTTGTATCCTATATTGAAACCATCAGGTTCGATTACAGTTTTTAATATGTTTATGCATTCATGGGTCAATTGAGTGACTTCATTTCTTTCAGATTCATTTATTTTGGTTATGCATCCAATATGACTATAAGGCGAGACCATGAGATGTGCGCAGTTATAAGGGAAGATATTCATAACTACAAAGGAATGAATTCCTTTAAATAAAATATAATTTTTATCATCGTCATTGGATGAGGGGAGAACACAAAAAATACATCCATCGGTTTTATCGCTTTTAATGTAATCCATTCTCCATGGTGCCCAAAGTTGTTTCATAGCAATATAATTTTAAAGGCTAATAATTGCAGGAATCTGCAAGCATTCTTTCGGGAAAAACCAGTTTGAACAATTCCCGAGTTTTATTTCGCATTTTTTTTTCTTCTTGTTCAGATATTTCGTGATCATACCCCAATAAATGTAAAATACCATGAATCAGCAAAAGAATAATTTCTTCTTTGAAATCTAATCCGTGCTCTTTTGCCTGAGCTTTAGCAATATCCAAGGAAACTGCAATGTCGCCTAAAATTATTTCCTCTGGGATACATAAGTCTTCATCAGCATTTTGCGGGAAGGACAAGACATCAGTGGGTTGGTCTATACTCCTAAATTCCTGATTGAGTCGGCGAATATCTTTATCCCCCGTTAATAATATACTGACCTCTTGATTTGGACAATCTAGGTGGCCCATGATTTTTACAATCATATTTTCAATATCATGACAGTCAATATTTATATCTGGATGATCATTTCTTAGTAATACACCCATTTATTAATCCCTCGAATTGACTACGAATATTGGCTACTCAGATACTTCTGGTTTAGAGTCAGACTGATCGTATGCCTTAATTATTTTCTTTACCAGTTCATGGCGAACAACATCTTTTTCGGTAAAATAAACGAATTGAATTTCCTCTACCTGTTTTAACAAGGTTTTGACCTGGATCAAACCTGAGTCGTTTTTATGGGGCAGGTCAATTTGTGTGATATCACCAGTGACGACCATTTTTGAGCGAAAACCTAACCGGGTTAAAAACATTTTCATTTGCTCTTTGGTTGCATTTTGAGCTTCATCAAGAATGATGAACGCATCACTCAAAGTTCTACCTCGCATATAAGCAAGAGGAGCGATTTCTATTGCTCCATCCTCAATGAGATGGCGAACTTGATTTTCTTCCATCATATGATTTAAGGCATCATAAAGTGGCATTAGGTATGGGTGAATTTTCTCGGAGATATCGCCCGGGAGAAAACCCAGTTTTTCGCCTGCCTCAACTGCAGGCCGTACCAGTACAATTTTTTTGAAACGACGTTTTAACAATCCTTCAACAGCCATTGCCACTGCAAGAAATGTTTTCCCCGTTCCCGCTGGTCCTATGGATAAAACAATGTCATCTGTCTTGATGGATTGAATAAATTTGTGCTGAGAAGGCCCCTTAGGTGTAATAAAACCTTTTTTTGGGGAAACCGCTATGCGCTCTGAAAAAATAGTTTTTAAATCTGCTTGTGGATTTTCGGCCATCAGACGGATGGCAAATTTAACATCCCCATTTTCCACAGGTTGGTCGGCGGCATGTAATTTTTCAAGTTGCCGAAAAAGGTTTTCTACCGATTCCAAAGAGGCGGGTTTACCTTTTATATTGATTTGGTTTTCCCGGGTAGTTATGCGAACGTTAAATTTTTTCTCGATGAGTTTGAGATTGAGGTCCTGGCTTCCAAAAATTTCTGGAATGACTTGGTTGTTTTCTAGAACTATTTGTTTGGTGGAGGGATTCAAATAAGACTTTTTGAAATAGGTTAAAAATTAAATCACTTTCTTGTGCCTTGCGGTGGTATTAGGCTTAAAAATTCGCCACGTGTTCTAGCATCCTTCTTGAAGGAGCCGAGCATCGAACTGGTCGTTGTGTAAGAGTTTTGCTTGGCAACACCACGCATACACATACATAAATGCAGAGCTTCAATCACAACTCCTACCCCTATCGGATTGAGTATTTTTTCCAGATTTTGTGCTATTTGATTTGTTAACCGTTCTTGAACCTGCAATCTTCTGCTGAAAGCGTCAACAATTCTGGGTACTTTGCTGAGTCCAATGATCTTTCCTTTAGGTAGATATGCGACATGACATTTCCCGATAAATGGCAGCATATGGTGTTCACACATACTGAATAGGTCAATATCTTTAACAATAACCATTTCATCGTAGTCTTCTTTAAACAAAGCACCGTTTACCAACTCCTCAATGTTAACCCAATAACCACTGGTTAAAAACTTAAGGGAGCTTTCTACTCTCTCGGGAGTATTTTGCAATCCTTCGCGGGATGGATCCTCGCCAATTTCCTGTAATATTTTTTTAATTAGGTCTTTCAATTGAAGCTCCATGGTAGACAACAAAATTACGTTCAGATTCAAAAAGTTTTACTTCGTGCAATGTGCCACTTTCAATCTTGGGCTCAAGGATATTCCAAATATGGATTGCAATATTTTCTGCTGTGGGTATGACTCCCTCTAGAAAATCTACATCAACGTTCAGGTTTTTGTGGTCTACCTTGCTCACAATTTCTTCATTGATTAGTTTTTTGAGCGCTTTTAAATCTAACACCATCCCGGTTTCTGGGGCAACTTCGCCTTTTACGGTGACTTCTAGTACATAGTTATGACCGTGTCCATTTGGATTATTGCAAAGGCCAAATGTCGTTTCATTTTTGTCGTCGGAAAACTCAGGATTATAAAGGCGATGGCTTGCACAGAACTCTAGGCGGCGGGTAATATAAATCATTTTACTGGTTTTCTATTTAAGATATTTTCGTTTATTATCGGTTGAATGAAATCCAGGACCATATAAGTGGAAGTTCATCGAATTGAATTGTTTTTCTATTTTGCCTCCGCATTTTTCGCACTCAGTCAGCGGTTCATCACTCACCTTTTGCAAAACCTCAACAACATCTTTACATTTTTCACACTGATATTCATAAACGGGCATAATATTGCCTCCGAGTCATACTAATTTGAATAAGTTTGCCTAATAGGCATTATATTATATTCCACTTCGGAAGAAAAATTAGGTTTTGAGGGCATTTTTTGAGGAATATAATAGGTTTGGCGTTGACGATTTACTCCTCTGAAGATGTTCAATGTCTTGGGAATATTTTGCTTGATGGTTTCCATTTCAACGATTGCCGAGGGCAATGTAAGACCCCATTCCGTGTCATAAATCCCTACCAGCATACTCATAGAATCTAAAACTTGAATAACGATAAACTTTTCAATAGAGTGCTTTTTTTGTACCTCCAGTGGCATCATAAAAGTCGCATTTTCATTTTTAGTCCCATGACGCATGACGGCTTTCCCCGACTCTGCAGATTCAAAGGGAATAGAAAACAGGTAATTTTCTAAATCTTTAAATATCAGCTTTTTTGGAAAAACTACGATACCGTAATTTTCATGATTTTTATAAAGCTTGTATTCATTAGCAGAATCCGCCAGAGCAGAAAATGGAAAACCTAGAAAAGTAAATAGCAGAATTACGAAAATGGATTTCATATTTAATAGATTACAGGATTTTGGAGCAGTTTTAATAAATATTTTTTTTAGAGGTTTCTAAACGGTTGATCCCTAAAGAATTTCTGTTTCGCTAAAAAAATATGACAATTCATATGCTGCATTTTCTGCAGAATCTGAACCATGCGTTGAGTTTTTTTCAATACTTAATGCGAAATCTTTTCGGATGGTTCCTTCTTTTGCATCTTCGGGGTTTGTAGCACCCATTAGATCTCTCCAAGCGGTTATAGCATTTTCTTTTTCAAGGACCAGAAGTACTACAGGACCGGAGCACATAAACTCGGTCAGACTGTCGAAAAAAGGCCGTTCTTTATGCACATAATAAAAGCCTTTAGCTTCTTTCTGGGAGAGTTGCGTTTTTTTCATTCCAGCTATTTTGAATCCATTAGACTCAATTCGTTCTAGAATTTTCCCGATTAAATTTCGTTCGACTGCGTCAGGCTTTATGATTGCAAAAGTTCTTTCCATTTTAATACTTTCTTTTTAAATTTATTTTTTATATTGAACAAAAAAAGGTATTTGAGCTGGTGAGCTCAAATACCTTTTTTTGTTACTAAGAAAATTTATCGTAAAACTACTCCGGATTTTTTTATAACAAAGCCTTCATTTAAGTCATCAATCCATTTCATTTTAATGGCATCATTTTTAGCAATATCCGAGCAAATATAGACACATATTTCACAAGCCTTGCATCTGTCAACCGATACATAGGCGGATTTATCTTCTTCACTATAATTTATACAGTTTGATTCAGGACAATACTGCGTGCATAGATGGCAGTTTTTAGAAGCGCAAATGTCCTTATCAACTTCAGCAATGTAGTACATGTTTTCTCCAGTTTTTAACGTTACGCGGTGCTTTTAACAGGTTGTTCTGCTTCTGACCAGCCTTGATCAATGGTATATTGGATTGCTCCATCTAGGACTCTTTGGTTTGCTTCAAGCAGCTTTTGCTTTTTAGCAAACTTTTTCTCGATAGCACTGTCCAAAGCGGCGGTACCACCAGATACCACAATTCCTTTCCCTATAAAACGGTCCTTAACAGATGCCGCTAGGGACTCAGGGTCTGGGAGACCAAAGATACCCGAAATTGCTCCACACATAGCCATGTTAGTAGCCAGTTCTGTTTTTGCGAGATCATTTGCCATTTCCGTAGCAGGTAAGTAGTAGATCCGCGCTTCTTTTTCTTCCAGTTCTCTTTCTTCATCGGGGCTGAAAGGAATCGGGGTCCTGCTGTTAATCAGGATGATCCCTTTTTGTTTCAGTCCGGTATAAAAAGGCATGGTGTAAGATTTGCCAAGGGTAATAACAGAAGGATGAAATATCATAAGAACATTTGGGAAAATAATTTCACCTATCTCATAAATCGTTGAGTTTGAAATCCGAACATAACTCTCAACAGGCGCATTACGTTTTTCTGATCCAAAGAAAGGAACCAAGGAACTGAAGCCACCCGAGATGACCACCCCGTTACTAACTATGTGGGAGGCTGTTACAACACCCTGTCCACCAATGCCTGCCATTCGAATGTTATATCTCTTTACCGGTTCTGCTGCTTCTGCCATTTTAGTGTTCTCCTCCTTTTATCAGTCAGATTTTTTCTTTTTAGGTTTTTTCTCAACCTCGTCTAAATATTCTTTAGCTGCCGGTGAGATGATTTCTTCAAAGCCATAGCGTTCTTTTTCGATTTCAAAGGCATCTTTCATAACGTCCGGTGTAGGAATTGAGTATTCAATGTTGCAGGATGTGTATGCTTGAACGTAACTATGTCCAACTTCGCGTGCCACCATGATTGCCCGACGTATGGTTCGAGCCACGCGCGCCGGATTCGTTGGAGCAAGACGAGCAATATAGTCAACGTTAGCTACCTTCGCTAGACCTAATGCATCGACTTTATCACCAAACTTGCCGCGCGGTGCCATTTTGAGTACTTTACCATGATTGGTCATGCCACTTTCTTGCCCACCTGTATTTCCATAAACTTCGTTATCAAGCATGATCGTGGTGAATTTTTCTCTACGGAACCAGCTATGCATTAAGCCCTGAAAACCAATATCGATCAGGCCGCCGTCGCCCGCCATCACTACAACATCTTTTTTCTGATTTGGAAAACGAACTTCCAAGCCTCGCTTCAAACCGGATGCAACTGCATTGGTATCTCCATAGTTACCGTAGATAAAAGGAACTGAGGCCTGAGATATTGCTAAACGGCCACATCCCGCTGTTCCTACGACAATAGTATGTTCAGGGTTTGGCATTCCAATGTAAGCCAGGCGAATGAATAGTGTC
>JAKUOQ010000005.1 GCA_022450865.1 Nitrospinales bacterium
TTTTATCTGGTGGCGGTTTTATTTGTCCTATTCGATATCGAAGCTATTTTCTTTTTCCCCTGGGCCATTTTATTTAGAAGACTCGGTCTTTTTGGTTTCGTGGAAATGCTTTTATTTATCCTGATCCTCGGGATCGGTTTACTATACGTTAGGAAACGCGGCGGTTTGGATTGGGAGTAACTCACTAGTGTGGGGGAGAACACCGCCCATTGGGCAAAATGCTGTTGCTATATAGACTAGCGTTTGACTTGATTGAAAGAGCAGAAAATGTCTGACACAAAATTCATTGACCTGATAAAAAGTAAATACGGTGACTTAGTATTAGACAGTCACAACTTTCGTGGCGACCAAACGGTCACGGTTAGGAAAGATTGCGGAAATGATTTTTTTAAATTTCTGAGAGATGAACCGGAGCTGGCGTTTAATTTCCTTATGGATATTACTGCCGTTGATTACTTATCAAAAAAAACCGAACGCTTTGAAGTGGTCTATCACTTTTACTCCCTAAAACATAACGATAGACTGAGAATAAAAATACCGATTCCAATGAAGGACTGTATCGCTGACACGATCACTCCTCTGTGGAAAACTGCAAACTGGTATGAAAGAGAAATTTGGGATATGTACGGAATTAAGTTTCGCAATCATCCAGATTTAAAAAGAATTCTTCTTTACGAAGAGTTCAACGGTCATCCTTTACGCAAAGACTATGCGGTTAATAAAAGGCAGCCCCTGATCGGGCCGCTGAATTAGGGTTATTAAAATATGTGGGTTGATTTAGGAATCACATTAGTAAAAATTCTTTTTATCATAGGTCTTACTGTAGGTTTTTTTGCTCCCATTTTGACATGGGTGGAAAGAAAACAAAGTGCCATCATGCAAGACCGAATCGGTGCTAATCGAGCAGATATACTAGGTTTCACTGCACTAGGTTTGTTCCACTGTATCGCGGACGCTGTGAAGATGTTTACTAAGGAAGATTTTATTCCAGAAGGTGCGAATAAAATTCTACATACGCTAAGCCCTATCATTGCGGTGGTTCCGGCAATTCTCACTTTTGCTGTTGTCCCCTTCGGTGGGCAATACACGATTTTTGACAAAGAGGTCAATCTCGTCATATCTGATTTGGATGTAGGCCTCCTCTTTGTATTTGCAATAGCATCTCTTGCAACGTACGGATATGTAATCGCGGGTTGGAGTTCCAACAACAACTGGTCCCTATTGGGTTCGATGCGAACAGCATCGCAAATGATTTCTTACGAGGTCACGATGGGCCTCACCATTGTTGGCGTTCTTATGGTTTATGGTTCCATGAAGCTAACGACGATTGGTGCGATACAAGAAGATTTTTTTAGATGGGGCTTATTTTTGCAACCTTTAGGATTCTTTATGTTTCTTACCGCATCGATTGCCGAGAATAAAAGAATACCCTTTGATAATCCTGAAGCTGAATCTGAAATCGTTGCAGGTTATTTCACGGAATATAGTGGTCTAAAGTTCGGAATGTTTTTCATGTCCGAGTTTATTGAAATGGTCACCATCGGCGCCATAATGACCATTTTATTTTTTGGAGCATGGCATATTCCGTTTTTAACAACCGCCACTTTGCTCGGATGGTTTGATTTTCTTGGCACCACTGGATCAAATATTCTGGTGATGTTGATTCAAGTTGGGGTGTTTTTCTCGAAAGTAGTTTTCTTTATCTGGTTACAAATGACAATTCGATGGACCCTTCCTCGTTTTCGTTATGACCAGATTATGAAATTGGGTTGGAAGATTCTTCTACCTCTTTCTTTAGCAAACATTCTGGTAACCGGGATTGTTATCCTGGTGCTGAATTAAAAGGAGGCCGACCATGGCCTATTATGTAAATAGAAATATTAAGATGACTTGGTGGGAAAAGATTTATCTCCCTGAAATTATCAAAGGGATGGCTATCACATCCCGCCATTTCTTTATGAACCTCTTTGGGTTCGTGCCATTTTTACTGGGAACAAAAAAAGAAAGACCTATTATGACGGTCTATTATCCTGAAGAACAGGTGCAATACCCCATCGCCTACCGGGGGAGACCGGTATTGGCTCAAAATGAAGATGGTCAACCTGCTTGTGTGGCTTGCGGCTTATGTGAAATCGCCTGTCCGGCTTACTGCATACACATTGAACCTGGCGAGAATAGCGGTAAACAGAACCAATATGAACGCTGGCCTGATGTGTTTAATATCGATTATGCAATTTGCATTTTTTGTGGAAACTGCGAAGAAGCTTGTCCGGAAGAAGCGATCTTCATGAGCGATGATTGTGAAATTTCCATGCTCGATCGAAAACAAATGCTTTATACAAAAGAACAACTTTTAACTCCGGTGGCAGATTTGCAAAAGCGAATTGAGTTCACCCGAAATATGTCCGCTAAATGGAATTATTAATTTTTTATCCCATTGCAGGTTTATGTGTGGCCTTGGCTTTTGGAGTAATCTTTAACACTAGTCCTGTAGGTTCCGCCATGTGCCTCATTGGAATGATGCTCGGGCTGGCTGGTATATTTGTACTACTGCAAGCCCACTTTATGGCCATTCTCCAGATCATTATTTACGCTGGAGCAATCATGGTTTTATTTATGTTTGTGATCATGCTGCTCAATTTAAAACAAGCTGCATCTGCGGATTGGGTGGCAAGAGATAAAAATCGTTTTATTTCGATTTTAACCGGCGTACTGGCCGTAGGAATTTTATACAAGATTGTAGATATCACTTTTTTGGCCGATTTAAATTCTCCTGCAGAACTTCCTGACACCTTTGGAACCGTTGCAACTATAGGCGAATCTTTGTTTACTGACTTTGTGCTGCCATTTGAAGTGGCGTCTCTTTTATTGTTAGCAGCTATGATCGGGGCAGTGGTCCTGGCAAAGCCTAAACTGGACTGACTATGTTTGAAGGCACAGTTCCTTTAGCACATTATTTAACCTTAAGTGCGGTTCTGTTTGTAATCGGAATCGTTGGAGTTCTGGTTCGTCGCAACGTAATCGTTGTGTTTATGTCGATTGAAATTATGTTGAATGCCGTGAACATTTCGTTGATTGCCTTCGATCATTATTTAAACCTTTCCAACGGTCAGATTTTTAGTTTTATGGTTATGTGCGTTGCGGCTGCGGAAGTGTCGGTAGGCCTAGCAATTATTATTGCCCTACACAGAAATAAACCGACGGTCAATCTTGATGAATTCAACCTGTTGAAGTGGTAATAAAAGTATGTTGCTAAAACTAACTTGTCTGGTACCCCTGTTTCCGTTGATCGGATCTATCATCAACGGTTTTTTTGGTCTGCGCATTGGGAAAAATGCTGTTGGTATGATTGCAGCCGGAAGTATGGCTCTGTCTTTTCTGACTTCCATTTTAGTTTATGTAGGCTACCTTATGCTGCCAGAAGGCCAGCATGTCTTTGAGCAAGTTGCCTGGACGTGGTTTGGGGCTGGTGACTTTTCTGTCGATTTTGGTTTTCAAGTTGATCCTCTAACCTTGGTTATGATGTTTGTCGTTACCGGAGTTGGGTTCATCATTCATGTGTACGCTATTGGTTATATGCATGAAGAATATAGCTTCTACCGTTTTTTTGCATACTTCAACCTGTTTGCCAGCGCCATGCTACTTCTTATCATGGGTAATAACTTCTTGCTTATGTTTATCGGCTGGGAGGGAGTAGGTTGTTGTTCTTATTTCCTAATTGGTTATTATTTCGAGAAAAAGTCTGCTTGTGATGCTGGGACAAAGGCTTTCATCGTCAACCGAGTGGGAGACTTTGCTTTCTTACTCGCCGTCATGTACATCTTTAATATTTTTGGAACCATCGACTTTACAGAAGTAATGCATGCGGCCCCTGAAAAACTGATTTATGCCGGGGAAGCCGTCACTATAATCACCTTATTGCTTTTTATTGGAGCCACCGGTAAGTCAGCGCAAATTCCTTTATACACATGGTTGCCTGATGCTATGGAAGGCCCAACCCCTGTTAGCGCATTGATCCATGCCGCAACTATGGTCACTGCCGGTGTATACATGATCGTGCGTTGTAGCGTTCTATTTAACCTGGCACCTATGACTATGATGGTCGTAGCAGGCACCGGTGCGGCAACCGCAATTATGGCGGCAACCATCGGCATGACTCAATTTGATATCAAACGTGTTTTAGCTTATTCAACAGTCAGTCAGATCGGCTACATGATCCTCGCTTGTGGAGTTGGTGCTTACACCGCCGCAATTTTCCACTTGGTAACGCATGCATTTTTCAAAGCCTGCCTCTTTCTAGGTTCTGGTAGTGTTATCCACGGTATTCATGGCGAGCAGGATATGCGTAAGATGGGCGGACTTAAAAATTATATGCCGGTTACCTATTGGACGTTTTTAGTGTCAACGCTGGCCATTGCGGGTATTCCTCCCCTATCCGGATTTTTTAGTAAGGACGAAGTACTTTACCACGCCTTAATGGATGGAAATATTATCTTTTGGGGAATGGGAATTTCAGCGGCATTATTAACTGCATTCTATATGTTCCGCTTAGTCTTCATGACTTTTCATGGTGAATCACGTGTGGATCCCCATATCCATCCACATGAGTCGCCTAAAGTGATGACCATGCCACTTGTTATTCTTGCAGGGCTGGCTACGATAGGCGGAATATTGGGAATTCCACTTTTTCATGGCTGGCATATCCTACACAATTGGTTGGAACCGGTTCTGCATTTTGACTTAGCGCATGCTCTAGAACATTCCGAACACATGTTACACGAAGCTGGTCGACATGCACCCTCGTGGGCACATTTACTCAATCCAAAAGAACATAATCTATGGCTTGAGATATTCCTGATGGCGTTTTCTGCCTGTGTTGCAATTACAGGAATTGTTGCTGCTTATATCTTTTATATTAAACGACCCGATTTGCCGGAAAAATTTACCAAAGGACAATGGGGATTTGAGTTGGTACAAAACAAGTATGGTGTCGATGAGCTTTACGATGAGACTTTTGTAAAGCCAACCGTAGAAGTTTCTCATTTATTGTGGAAAGAATGTGATGCTAAAGCAATTGACGGTACTGTTATCGGCACAGCTAAAACTATTGGATGGCTCAGTAAACAAGCCCGCGCATTTCAATCTGGTTTTGTTCGCAATTACGCTTTATTTATTGCAGTAGGATTCATCAGTCTTTTACTGATTATGTTTTAGGGAATTATGTTTTTAACTTTTATTACTTTCTTGCCAATTATTGGTGCATTCTTTCTCGCCTTTTTTCCTAAGGAGAATGAACGCGCGATCAAACAAACTGCTCTTGCTGTTGCTGCAGCTGATTTTTTACTCTCTTTATTTTTGTGGACGAACTTTGACAACTCCACTCATAAAATGCAGTTTGAGGTCAATTTCTCCTGGATAGAATCCTGGGGTATCAACTACCATATTGGACTCGATGGCATCTCTCTCTTGCTTTATGTAATGACCACTTTCCTGACGATGATCTGTATCATCGCTTCCTGGGATGTAAAAAAACATATCCGTGAATACATGATGGCTATGCTGGCCCTTTCGACCGGCATGCTTGGAGTCTTCATCTCTCTCGACCTTTTTATTTTTTATGTGTTCTGGGAGTTCCAGTTAGTCCCAATGTATATTATCGTTGGTGTATGGGGCGGTCCCCGACGTATTTATGCTGCTGTTAAATTCTTTATTTATACCGCAGTGGGTTCCCTACTTATGCTGGTTGCCATCATCTGGATTTATTTTCATGTTAAAGAAACCACAGGAGTTGCAACGGCAGATATTTTATTCATCACCGATAATATAAGTGCTCCTCTGGATGCTCAAAAATGGTTGTGGATGGCTTTTTTCTTGGCCTTTGCAATTAAAGTACCCATGTTCCCATTTCACACTTGGCTACCTGATGCTCACGTAGAAGCACCCACAGCAGGTTCAGTTATCTTAGCGGGTGTCTTATTAAAAATGGGGACCTATGGTTTCTTGCGCTTCAATCTGCCTTTCTTTCCTCAAGCTTCTTATGATTTCATGCCCTTTATTGCATGGCTGTCTATTATTGGAATTGTTTATGGCGCGTTGGTATCGATGGTTCAGGAAGATTTAAAAAAGCTAGTAGCCTATTCCAGTGTCAGCCATCTCGGTTTCGTAATGCTTGGTATTTTTGCATTGAATGAATATGGAATACAAGGCGCCTTGATCCAAAACATTAATCACGGTATTAGCACGGGCGCTCTCTTTCTATTGGTTGGCGTAATTTATGATCGTCGCCATACAAGATTGATCAAAGAATTCGGAGGGCTTTCGAAACAAATGCCTGTTTATGCAGTGTGTTTTATGATCGTTGCTCTTTCATCCATTGGTCTGCCGGGTATGAACGGTTTTGTGGGAGAATTTCTTATTCTATTGGGGATTTTTCAAGTTAACGGTCTATGGGCAGCCTGCGCAACTTCGGGAGTTATTTTAGCTGCTTGTTACATTCTCTGGATGTTTCAAAGGGTCATGTTCCTAGAATTAAATAACCCGAAAAATATGAAATTAAAAGACCTTAATGTGCGAGAACTAATTACTATTATCCCTTTATTAGTTTTAATTTTCTGGATCGGTTTGTACCCCAAGCCCTTTATGAAAACATTTGATGCATCTGTTAATCATCTAGTTAGCAGAGTTTCTCCAGACAATTTCCGTCCTACGAAAGACCATCAAGAAGGTGGAGGACACAATGCATCACTCATGACTAAAACAGAACTAGCAAAGCTGAGTCAAAAGTTACAAAAGACCAGCCATAATTGATTGAGGAATAATTAATAGTGGAACCGATAAACGCACCCGAATCCATTGACCTAATAGCTCTGGCACCTGTCCTTGTATTGAGTGTTTTTGCTATGGGTGTTCTAGTATTGGATCTCTGGGCAGGAAAAAATAAGACTTTGCTGATGTTTATAAGCCTCGTGGGTTTATTAATGACCGCAATCAGCGCGTTTGCAAAGCATCCTCTTCCTGCTTTTGCCTTTACTGACAGTTATATCGTAGACCACCTATCCATATTTTTCATTTGCATTTTTACTCTCAGCTCTGCATTGACTATTTTACTTTCTGTCGAGTATAACGAGCGTAAGGGAATTAAAGCCGGGGAGTATTATGCTCTGATTCTGCTTTGCACAGTAGGAATGATTATTTTGGCTTCTTCCACCGATATGATCATGATTTTTCTTGGAGTTGAAATTGTTTCAATATGTCTTTATGTTCTTGCTGGTTTCAGGAGAGATGACCCCGTTTCCAACGAAGCAGCTCTTAAATATTTTCTTCTCGGAGCTTTTGCAACAGGATTCTTGTTATATGGAATGACATTAATTTACGGTTCAACTGGAAGTACAAATCTTTTTAAAATTGCTGGATTTATTAAAACAGAAGGCGCGCAATCCAATCCTCTACTTTTAATGGGTATTGTTTTGCTAGTGATTGGGTTCGGATTTAAAGTAGCTGCTGTTCCTTTTCATATGTGGGCTCCGGACGTTTACCAAGGCTCACCAACGCCTGTCACGGCATTTATGGCTGTCGGCCCAAAGGCTGCAGCATTCGCAGCTTTCTTCCGCGTCTTTACAGAAGCCATACCTGATTTGGCCCCTTCGTGGGAAATATTATTGTGTGTTATCGCTGTCCTGAGTATGTTTGTTGGCAACCTCGGCGCTATCATGCAAACCAATATAAAAAGGATGTTGGCTTTTTCCAGTATCTCCCATGCTGGCTACCTGCTTATAGCTGTCATAGCCAAAAGCTCGCTGGCTGGCTCTGGGCTTCTGTTTTATATGCTGGCATATGCCTTCACCACGTTCGGAGCATTCGGGATCATCATTCTATTGGGTAAAAAAGAGAAGGACAACCTGGAGCTTGAAAACTATTCAGGTCTAGCCTATAAGCATCCAATATTGGCTTTAAGCATGACAGTTTTTCTGCTCTCCTTAGGAGGCCTACCACCTTTTGCAGGATTCGTTGCCAAGTTTTATATTTTCAGCGCAGCAATTGAAGAAGGCTTTGTGACACTTGTTATCATTGCAGTTCTTAATAGTGCTATTTCCTTTTATTACTACTTAAAGGTTGTGGTTTTTATGTATATGAAAGAGCCTCAGAGCGAGTTTCAGATCTCCCTGACTCCTATGACTTTATTCGTAGTTATTGTAGGAATAATTGGAACGGTTGAGTTAGGCATCTTTCCAGATCCTATCATCGCCCTCACCAGTCTTCACTAAGAGTAAAACCTTAAGTCCCAGCCTCTCATCCGATAAGTCATATTTCCGCTCAAAGCCAAGTAAATAAAAATTTGTAGTAATAAATGTGTCAAAGGAGACAGTGTGAATACACTTCATGGGTTTCGTTGATATTATTATTCGATTATGTGATTATTAATGCTATAGGTTAAATACAAAAATACTTATTAATCAATATTTATTATGGAACAATTATTTAACAAAAATGGAATAACTGTTAAAAATAATCTTAAAGCAATTCAGGAAGAGCTACTTCGTGGAACTGGTTTTGTTATGGGGGGGAAGGTTTCCGCATTTATGCAGAGGGAAAGCCTTCATGAAAAAAATATTATGATCTCCGTCGATAGGGGACAACTTGCTCCCACTGAAACAAAATTTGTTGCTGGAAGAATAAAAGAAGCTCTTGAGTTATTCCAGAGAGAGTTGAATAATCATAAAGAGAAATGATTTTTAGCCCCGCTTTACTGCCCAACCCCTAGTGTTAGAACAGGGCTGTTATCCTTTATCTTGCCGGCCTGCAGAGAAAAAATTTGGGATAACAGTGAAAAGGTTGATTTTGATTTAAGGTCTGAATCTTTAATAAAAAACCATGTTCCTCTATAAAAAACCCTTAAAGCTGCGTTGTCAGGCCGTTTAGATTGTGATCTGACTCTTAGTATTTCTCCAGTAACTTCTTTCCAGTCAAATACTTCTCCAGATTTCTTAAGTGTTCTTGTAACTTTTCCTGCATTGACATCTTGTTGGGGTGCTTCTACTCCCTGAGAAAGGTAAAACAAAACTCCTAATAGTGATCGAGTGACCACCTTAATCTCACCAAATCCATTTTGTTTCTGGGTAAATGAAATGAAATACCTCTCCAGACCAGGTTCTAAATTAAGAAGTCGGGAAAAATTCTGTGCGGCTTTTAAATTTTTACCTTCATCGGTAATATGTAAAATAATTTGAGGACTACTACTTTCATTATTGTAGGAAAGGTTTAGTACATCCTGCGTTTGTAGTTCTCTTAAATATTTTATCGCCTCTAGAAATTTTTTGAATTGAGGTGCATTTTTGGGTGTCGGTCCCGATGCGCCCGGAGCATTTTTAATATTATTCATCCGTTGAAAACAAAGTTGAAAAATTCTTTCGATGCTCCAACCCGAATGATATAAAAGCGTGATAGTTTTTAAGGGCAGGGGAGAAAGGACGCGCTGAATAAACTGGTCGCCTTGTAAGGGAGAATAGGTGACGGTGGGTCTTTCTATCATGCCAACAGAACCACCTAGGCCAAAAAGCCCTTTTAAACCTGATTCCAGAGTTGTGCTAGCGTTCGCTGAGGTCGATAGAGTGAACTGAGAAGCAACGCTGCTAACCTCCATGAAAAAAGGTGTGTCTCGATATTTTAAACGCGCCAGATTAAGTAATAATTCCTCATCGTTGGTTCTTTGTACTGCTAGATTGTAATTACTGCGCTCGCTCTTTAAAGTTGTTGGTCCCAGTTTGGCACAGCCAACTATTAAAACGAGAAGGATAATAAGTAGGAAGGGTGTAATACGAATAATATTTTGTTTCATATTTTATGGATTGGAATTATTTACTGTCTGGTTCTGCTTTATTTAAAAGTTCCTGGTTGGAAAGATGAAGAGTGGATGTTGGAAAAGCTATTTCCGCATCATTTTCTTCAATAATTTTTATTATTTGTAAAAGAATTTTCTGTTTAACTTCATGGAATTTTATCCAATCCGTTGTTTTAGTGAAGGTATAAATAAAAAAATCAAGGGATGAAGGCGCAAAACAGTTAAAATTTACAATGAGAGTTTTTGTAGGGTCAATATCTGGGTGATCTTTCAGCATTTCTTTAACTTGGCTTATGATGATCTCGATTTTTGAAGCATCATCATAACGAATGCCGATAGTTTCTTTTATTCTTCGATTTGACATTCGAGAGGGGTTTTCAACGGCAATTTGTGAAAATATAGAATTAGGAATGTAAAGGGGGCGTTTATCGAAGGTTCGAATTCGCGTAACTCGCCATCCAATATTTTCTACAGTTCCTTCTATCTCCCGGTCCGGAGATCGCACCCAGTCTCCTACAGCAAAAGGCCGATCTAGGTAAACAAACAATCCTCCAAAAAAATTTGATAGTAAATCTTTTGCTGCAAAACCTATTGCTATACCCCCCACACCTCCAAAAGCCAAAACTCCCGAAATGCTTAATCCCAAAGTTTGCAAAATCATTAAAGCCGCTGTAATCCCGGCGGATATTCTTGCTAGTTTGGAAATTGCATCCATGGTTGTAGGGTCATAATCTTCATCACTTGTGAGGTAATTTTTTTCAGTTCTTTTAATGAAACGAATTAGAAACCAGGCCAGAGAAGCGATAACAATGGCACTTCTTAAAGGATCAAAGGCTTCGAAAATTACAGCTCCTGTTTCTTTTTGAAAAATTTCGGCAGAAAAAGCTATGCTGGAAACCCAGATAATTACACTCAATGGGCGGGGTATGGAGAATAGGACTGCATCGTCCCACTTGTTTTTAGTTTTTTCTGCTTTTTTTGCTAACCTTTTAAAAACAAATTTTTGTATTAAATCTGCAATTAGAGCCAAAAAAATTACAAAAAAAGCTTGGAAAATATAAGTGTTTTCTTTGGAGATGAAGTCTTGAAGTTCTAACATTTTTTGTATAAGTAGAAAAGGTTTAGGATTAAATCAATTATAAAATACTATTTTAATCCGAAGTAAGGACTACAAAGAATTCAAAAAAAACGCCCCACTTTTTTAGTGGGGCGCTATAGAAGCACAGGAGCTCCCGTTAACTTGGCGTTAACAAATTACTCCGGAAGCTCCCCAAATACTTTCAGATGGCATGGGATCACCTCCTTCTCAGGGCATCAATAAAAACCCCATGTGTTTCCCTGTTAAACCCATCGGGCAACGCACTCGTAAGAATGGCTCAATTTAATGCGAATGTCAAAATAAGTATTTAAAATACTCAGGCCAATTTTGAAACTAGTGATTGGTCAGGATGTTGATAACCTTTAGATCTGATTTTTCTGCAATACTCTTGCATATTTTTTTGGGCCCTTGACAGCGCATATAACAACCACTCCAATAATCGCAGTGAACAAAAGCCCAATGTGTGGGCTGATATTTCAAGTTATATCCTTTTACTTTGACCGTGCCTGTATCATCTACTTGAAAAATCTCAGCAGAACCTATAAAAGCTTTGGGAACTGTAGTTCCATGTGAAGCGCACGAAGTTAAAAAGAGAAGGATAAGCATAGCTTTTAGTAAAACCATTACTTTTTTCATTGATTCTCCCTCTTTTTAACTTAAGACTTTGTCTAAAAAGGTTCATCACTGCATATCTGCGCATCTAAATTATAGCACCGTACTCAAAAAAAATGACAGAAAAAGGGTATAAAACTATAAAGAATATTGGAAGGTTAAAAAGGGATGGTTTTCTTATTTAAGAGCTGAGAGCTCTTCACACAAGAGTAGTTTTTGACTTGATGCCTTCATCTTCCCTTGACATTATAAAAAACACCGATTATTTTATTTACCATCAAAAATATAACATTCATAACTTTTAACTACTTACTTTTATTTAACATGAAACATATAACAGTTATAACTTTTATCTGCATGATGGTGGCCGTACCTGCTTTTGCAAAAAGCTTAAAGAATGAGGCCGAATACAAAAAAGAATGGTGCGCCAAATATAATGGGGCAGTTGATTATAAAACCCAAGACAAAACCACAGTCGATTGCATAACAGACACCCATGCCATTGAGTTTGAATATGGGAAAAATTGGAACCCGGCCATTAGGAAATCAAGGCAGCAATCAATGAGTGTGGGGAAAACCCCTGGTGTGGTACTCATACTCGAAAACTCCAAAGACGAAGAATACCTATATAAGCTGCGTGAGGTAAATGAGAAAAGAAGGCTGGGAATAAAGATTTGGACGGTAGGTATAGATGTGGAATTGCCCTGCGACATTAAAGGTGATATCGACAACGATGGGGACAAGATTTATCATATTCCTGGGCAAGATATGTACGATGCCACAGTCGTAAATCCCAAATTTGGTGAAACTTGGTTTTGCTCCTATGAAGAAGCAGAAGAAGCTGGATGGAAACCCTTTCAAAAAGCTAAACCTATCGACCCTTATGAATTAGGAGGAATCCGCTCTCCTGAATACTAGTCGAGGACCTAGTTGACCGTTGGGTTCCCTATCATTATTTTTTAGTCATTGGTTATTTTCATCAAAAACAGATAGTAACCAGTCCCAACAGATAAACTCAAAAAAAGGTATAAACCAAGTCTTGTATTTGTTATTAACCAATATATACCTGCGATTCCTGTAACCATAACCCAGTAAAATAAATCGTCCATATAAACTTCTCCCGATCAAGTTTGCTGACTGATAGCACTGTGGTTGTTTTATGGTTCAATTACCCCCAAAAAAAAACGAGATAACTCGACAGAGTCACCTCGTTTGGTTTCGTTTCTAAATTTCTTCCAAGTGGTTCGCACGATGGAACTCCTTAGGACTTTTGGGATGTCCGGAGTATATCAAAAAAGTAATGGCGAAGGGAATTGGGAAGGAAGGGTGTAAATAAGGTGTGAATTCGTAACGGAATCAATACCCCATTAATACCCCAGATTTTTCGACTTTTCTAAAAACTTGAAAATCGATAAAGTGTTTAAATAATTATGCTTAAGTGGTACGCCCGAGAGGATTCGAACCTCCGACCTACGGTACCGGAAACCGCCACTCTATCCAGCTGAGCTACGGGCGCATAGAGTTAAATTATTTCTCTGGCCTTGGTGCCTTCTTCGAACCCTGCAACGGTTCCAACCTGCCGATTCAGCTCCACACCAAATTCTTTTATCATTTTTAAACGGATGCCCCACCATTTGCCTTCTGCTGTAACTTCTTCATTGGATCCGTTATCAACACCCACTTTAAAAACCTTGGTAACTTCATCAAACGCAATTTTTATACCATCAACGGCCTTTAGGCCTTGCTCTTCAATAGCCTTTACTGGATCGGCGACCAATTGTTTTTTGAATGCTTCATCTGTAACTGCTTTTGTAACGATACTTTTCCACTTATCATCCAATTCTTTTTTGCGAATGGGATTGATGGGGGATGTGGTTCCGGTTGCTCCAAGAATTTCGCTCATAGTTAAATCCTTTCCAGCACAAATCTTTCGGATAAAATTAATCAGGTAAGTGAGAATAATACTAGATTTTAGAACAATTAACCAGCAGGTTAAGGTGTGGCTTTGATAATTTCTTCGGCTTTTTTTAAGGCTTCATCGAGTTTATTTATATGGGTGCCTCCGGCTTGGGCCATATCCGGTCGACCACCGCCACTTCCTCCTACAATTGTTGCGATTTGTTTTATGATGTTTCCGGCATGGAACTTATGTGTCAGGTCTTTAGTTACTCCTGCGGCCAAGGCCACTTTTCCATCTGCGACTGAGCCTACAACTACGATACCAGATTTGAGTTTATTCTTGGCGTTGTCGATATAAGTCCGCAGTGTTTTTGCGTCGGTTCCATCAAGATTTTTAATCAAAAGGGAAATATCTCCAAGTTTTTGGATATTATCATTGCCAGAAGATTCATTACCGCTAATTATTTTCTCTTTTAATATGCTGATTTCTTTCTCTAATTCACGGTTCTTGTCTATGAGTTTTTTTATTTTTGAAAACTCTTCATCTGATGGGGCTTTAAGAAGGGAGCGTATTGCGGCAAGTGTCTCATGCTCTGAGCGAGCCTTCTCAAAAGCCGTTTTTCCGGTTACTGCTTCAATTCGTCGGATACCCGAAGCAATACCTCCTTCAGATAGGATTCTAAATAAACCGATATCTCCTGTTGCAGAAACATGGGTACCACCACATAATTCCATGCTAAAACCGGGAACCGTTACCACTCGAACCTGATCGCCATATTTTTCTCCAAAAAGAGCCATGGCTCCTTCTTTAAGCGCATCTTCGATTGACATCTCTTTGGTAGTGAGCGGAATGTTTTTTCGGACTTTTTCGTTTACCAGCGATTCAATTTTACCTCTCTCTTTTTCGGTTAGAGGAGAAAAATGAGTGTAATCAAACCGCAGTCTGTCGGGAGCTACGAGTGAACCGGCTTGTTTAATGTGCTCACCCAAAACCTCTTTAAGTGCCGCATGCAGTAGATGCGTTGCTGAATGGTTTAGAGCGGTATCTCCCCGTGTGGTTTTGTCGACACGCATCGTTACAGAATCCCCGGTAGCAATTACCCCATTCGTGATTTTTGCTTTATGAACAATTATGCCAGGTAAGGGTTTTATCGCATCCATTACTTCCATCTGAACGTTAGCATTGGAGGCGTTTCCTGAATCTCCTACCTGACCCCCTGATTCTCCATAAAAAGGAGTTTGATCTACCAGCAATTCAACATTATCTCCTTTTTTTGCAGATTCTAATTTATTTCCATCTTTCAGAATTGCTAATACCTTAGCTTCCCCTTCTGTTGATAGGTATCCATTAAATTCAGTGGGGGATGAATTTTGTGCAAAATCTTTGTAAAAGGGAGCTACTTCTTTTTCCCCCGAACCTTTCCAGGAAGCCATGGCTTTTGATTTTTGTTCTTGCATAGCTTTTTCATATCCCACCATATCCATTGCCAGTCCGGCATCTTTTGCTGTCTCTTCGACTAAGTCCGTTGGGAAACCATAGGTGTCGTAAAGTTTAAAAATTTCTCCTCCAGGAATGGACGAGAGATTTTCTTTACGGACTTTTTGTAAGATTTCTTCCAGGCGTTGTGTCCCAAAATGCAGCGTATTACCAAAGCTTTCTTCCTCGTTAAGTACGACTCTGTGGATAAAATTGGCGTTACCTGTTAAATCAGGGTAAGCAGTTTTAAAATCTTCAATAACTTTGCTGGTGATTTTATGAAAGAAAGGATTTTTTTGTCCAAGTAGTTTTCCGTGTCGTAAGGCACGGCGTATGATCTTGCGAAGTACATAGCCACGACCCTCGTTTGAGGGTATGACTCCATCACCAATAAGAAAGGTGGCAGCACGTGCATGGTCGGTCAACACTCGAAGGGAAACATTTACTTCATCATTTTTGCCATATTCGCGACCAGTGATCTTTGCGGATTCCTTTATGATGGACATCATCAAGTCTGTATCATAGTTGGTGGTTCGTCCCTGCACTACTGCAGCAAGACGTTCTAGGCCCATCCCTGTGTCGATGCTTGGTTTTGGTAGGGGGGTTAGTTTTCCGGAAGCATCACGATCGTATTGCATGAATACCAAGTTCCAAATTTCCAAGTAACGGTCACAATCGCAGCCAATCGTGCAGGTGATTTTTCCGCATCCGATAGCTTTTCCCTGATCGATAAAAATTTCGGAACAGGGTCCACAAGGTCCAGTAGGACCCATCGCCCAGAAATTATCTTTTTCATTCAAACTATAAATTCGCTCTCGTGGCATCTTCATGTCATTTGCCCAGATATTGAAAGCTTCATCATCATCCTGAAAGACCGAAATATAGAGACGGTCGCGTGGCAGGCCTATGACTTCGGTTAAAAATTCCCATCCATATTGGATGGCTTCTTTTTTAAAATAATCGCCGAATGAGAAATTCCCCAACATTTCAAAAAAAGTATGGTGACGCGCGGTACGACCCACCATTTCGAGGTCGTTATGTTTGCCACCTGCCCGAACGCATTTTTGAACAGTAACAGCACGATTGTATTCTCGTTTTTCATCACCTAGAAAGATGTCCTTAAATTGAACCATTCCCGCATTGGTAAATAATAAGGTCGGGTCATTCTTAGGAACTAGTGGATAACTAGAAATGACAGCATGTTGCCTATCTTTAAAATATTGTATAAATTTATTACGAAGTTCTTGGCCAGTCATAAGTGATTTTATTTTAGGAAGGAATTAAACAACACCTGCTTTGAGTATGTCGTGTAAGTGGATGATCCCTTCAATTTTATCTTCCTTTGAAACGACCAATGATGTTATGGAATGTTGTTCCATTATTTGTACGGCTTTAGCTGCCAGGGTTTCTTTTGTAATAGTCTTAGGATTTTTTGCCATCATATTTGAAGCATTCATTTGAGAGATATCTTTCCCTTTTTCCATAACACGTCTCAGGTCTCCATCGGTTACCAAACCTTTCAGCTTCCCATCTTGATCTGTTACCAGAGTGACTCCCAGACGTTTTTTGGAAATTTCTCCTATCACACTTGAGGAACTGGCATTTTCTAATACTTTTGGAATAGCATCGCCGGAGTGCATCAGATCATCCACCGTAGTTAACAACCGGCGACCCAAACTGCCACCGGGATGGTTTTGTGCAAAATCCTTTTCTTGAATGCCTCTAAGTTCCATGAAAGCAATCGCTAACGCATCTCCTAAAGCCAGGGTTGCAGTTGTGCTTGCTGTGGGAACCAGATCTTTTGGGCATGCTTCTTCTTGAATGGCAACACTTAAAACATAATCGCTACATTTGGCAAGGGTTGATTTAGGCTTTCCAGTTATCGCTACCAGCGTGCAATTTATTCTTTTAAAAGAGGGTAGGAGCCTTATAACTTCTTCTGTTTCCCCACTATTAGAAATTGCAATTACGGTGTCGTTTTTCATGATCATCCCTAAGTCGCCATGACTTGCTTCTGCTGCATGTAAAAACAAGGTTGGCAGACCGATGCTGGAAAAAGTGGAAGCGATCTTTTTGCCAATTAATCCCGATTTGCCCATGCCGGTAATGATGAGGTTTTGACATTTATCGATATGGTGGACGACATTAACAAAACCTTCGTCAATCCGGTCGACTAAATCCGTTACCGCTTGGCTTTCAATTTTCAAGGCCCTCTGAGCCGAGTCAATGATTGCTTGCGATTTATTATCCAAAGGTGAACCTTTTAGGGTATTCATAGTTTGTTGGGAACTTATTTAAGCCTTTAATTTCAATAAGTTTATGAGGGCACACAAGTACAATCATATCACAAATTATTAGACACGGTAAAGCTACGACTTTATACTTGTGCATTCAAAAGTTTAGTCGAGTTATAAATGGACAAATCAAAATCCTTATACATTATAGACGGTTCTTCTTATATATTTCGTGCCTACTTTGGGATCAGGCAGTTTCTTTCGACATCCAAAGGGTTTCCAACAAACGCACTATACGGTTTTATCAATATGCTGCAAAAGGTTGTGAAAGATGAGAAGCCCGATTATTTATGTGTTGCATTTGACAGTAAAGAAAAAACTTTCCGGCACGATATTTATCCTGATTACAAAGCTAACCGTGACGCTCCACCCGAAGACCTTGCCAAACAATTCCCTTATTTTGAACCCCTTGTGGATGCTTTTAATATTTCCAGTATTCGCATTCCTGGTTATGAAGCCGATGACATCATTGGAACTCTTGCCTTAAAAGGCTCCAAGGCAGGTTTTCGGGTTGTTATTGTCAGTGGTGATAAAGATATGATGCAGTTGGTAGGCCCCAAAGTTCAAATGTTGGATACCATGAAGAATAAAAGGATTGGTGTAGATGAAGTTAAAGAAAAGTTTGGAGTGCCTCCTGAAAAAGTGATTGAGGTGATGGGATTGATGGGTGATTCCAGTGACCATATCCCCGGAGTAAAAGGGGTGGGTCCGAAAACGGCAACAGAACTTATCCAAAAGTATGGTTCGATCAAAGAACTTTATAAATGCATCGATGAGATAGAAAAGAAAAAATTAAAGGAAAAACTTGTTCAGGATAAGGAGCGCGCACTCTTGAGTCGTAAGTTGGTTACCATCGACACAGCAATGAAATTGGAATGTTCTTTGGATGATTTGAAGGTTCGACCATCCAAACATGAAGATCTAAGAAAATTATTTTCTGAGTTCGAATTTTCTTCAATGCTGGCGGGATTGGAAGGTGGATCAGAAGAAACTTCGGAAACAACTAGACCTCTCAAAAAAAATTACGAGACTGTTTTGACAGAGACAGCATTCAATAAATGGATTAAAAAACTCAAGAAAAATAAAATCTTTGCATTGGATTTAGAGACAACCAGTCTTCGACCTGTTCAGGCAAGAGCGGTAGGGATTTCGTTTTCATTTAATACGGGTGAGGCCTGCTACATACCCTTGGCGCACAGCTATCTTGGCGTGCCAGATCAATTGGGAGTGGATTGGGTATTTGATAAGCTCAAGCCCATTCTAGAGGACCCTGAAATTAAAAAAGTGGGCCAGAATATAAAATACGATTTTATCGTTTTAAAAAATGAAGGAGTTCAACTTCAAGGTATCGCCTTTGATACAATGCTAGCTTCCTATTTGTTGAATCCATCCAGTCGAGCCCATAATATGGATGCTCTGGCTCTGGAATATCTGGGCCACACAACTATCAAATACAAGGATGTCGTTGGAACGGCCTCAAAAGAAATAGGTTTTGATCAGGTTCAAATAGACAGGGCAACGGAATATGCAGCAGAAGATGCCGACATAACTTGGCGTCTGTATGAAAAGCTTTCAGGTCTTCTTAAGGGGGACGATCTGAAAATTTTCGAGAAACTAGAACTGCCTCTTCTTGAAGTTCTCGGAGATATGGAATTGCAAGGGATGGCGTTAGATAAACCCCATCTGCAAAAGCTTTCCCAAAGAATTCACCTGTTACTTACTGAACAAGAAAAAGAAATTTATGAATTGGCGGGAGAGCAATTCAATATTAACTCTCCAAAACAACTTTCAGTGATTTTATTTGAGAAGCTGGAGTTGCCCGTCATTAAAAAAACTAAAACCGGTTACTCAACAGACGTTTCGGTGCTTGAAGAACTTTCTGCTGAACACGAACTCCCTGAAGTTATTCTTCTGTATCGCCAATTAGCTAAACTTAAATCAACTTATGTAGATGCGTTGCAGGAAGAGATATTTGGCAAAACAGTTCGTGTTCATACTTCATTCAACCAGTCGGTTGCAGCTACAGGGCGATTGAGTAGCAGTAATCCGAATCTGCAAAATATTCCTATTCGAACGGAAATGGGACGGGAAATTCGTAAGTCTTTTATTGCAGAGGAGAACAATAAGATTTTATCTGCTGATTATTCGCAGGTGGAGTTGAGAGTTTTGGCCCACATGTCGGAAGACGAATCGCTGATCGATGCTTTTATAAATGGAGAGGATATTCATACACGAACAGCAGTCGAAATATTTGGAACAACTGCTGAGCGTTTGGATGCGCAAGCACGTCGTATGGCCAAGGCAGTCAATTTTGGCATCGTTTATGGATTGAGCGCTTTTGGTTTGTCCAGGCAGTTAAAAATTTTCCCGAAAGAGGCAAAGAAATTTATCGATAAATACTTTGAGCTCTATAAAAATGTAAAAATTTATATGGAACGGACTGTTGAAGACGCCAGAGATATTGGATATACCCTGACTTTAATGAATAGGAAACGATATTTGCCGGACCTCAATAGCAAGAACAGACAGGCACGGGAAGCAGCTGAGAGAATAGCCATTAATTCTCCCGTTCAGGGCAGTGCCGCAGACCTGATTAAACTTGCAATGATTAATCTGGACAGGGAAATTGCTCAAAAAAAATTAAACTCTAGGATGATTCTTCAAGTCCATGACGAATTGGTGTTTGAATGTCCCTCTGAGGAAGAGGAGGAAATGCGTGCCCTCGTCAAAAAAGAAATGGAAGAAGTTATGCCTCTTAAAGTTCCCCTAGTAGTCGATATTGGTTGGGGAGATAACTGGAATGATGCCCATTGATGACTATACTGTAGGGGTGAAAACAGGTTGAGGTTTGGACGTGAAGGTGTTAAGTAGTGATAACTTTTTTAGATAAAGAAAGGCTGTCGGAGTCTAGATAAAAAATTTATGTTAAACTAGTTGAAACTGATGAAAGGCCGATGTTTTTAGGGTCACTATTCGCTGGCTATTGTAATTTCCCGCAAAAGGGGTTTTAGGTTAAATCGGATGCTTTTATTCAGTTTAAATGCTACTTTTTGGATGTTTCATGCATCTATATGAGCATTAAGGCATTGTATAATTATAGATAAAATAATCAGGAGATTTTCATTGAATTTTATTAAACGTTTTTTTTCAGGTATGAAACAGGAGGACTCCGTTTCTGAACCTGTTGAAGTTGTGAAACCTGTTGCGGAACAGAAAATGAAGAGTACAACCTCCTCAACTGTTACAACGGAGCCGGATGCTGCTGAAGAAAGATTTTCTGATGAGCCTCCCGTCCCCAGGGTTGTATTGCATGCACCTGTAGTAAGTGAAAGTATTTTTCCTGCTGAATCAGAAGATATTTTAATAAAAGCCCAGCCTTCTCAAACAGGTGATCAATGTATGTTTACTGTGAACCAAGTTTTGATGAAAGGCGCCTCTTGGTATTTTGATAACTTTGAAAGTGCTGCAGAATCTTCTCTAGCCGAATCTCTTTTCTCCCTAGATGATGTCGAAACTGTATTGGTTTGCGAATCAACAGTGACGGTCACACGTAAAGATAAAACTCTTATTGATTGGACAGCACTGGCAAAAGAAGTCGGTGCTGCTATTCGTGGTGCAATAGAAGAGGGCAGTTACCTCATTGCTGAAAAAATAATTTCTTCTATTCCTTCAGAAGATGTGATCCGAGAGGGGATACAAAAAGTAATTGATGAAGAGGTGAATCCAGGTGTGGCGGGGCACGGGGGACAAATTAATCTCTTAGCTGTAAAGGGAAATACCGTGACGATTCAGATGGGTGGTGGGTGTCAGGGTTGCAGTGCTGCCGACCTTACACTGAAGCAGGGAATTCATACATCGTTTAGAAAAGCAGTGCCGCAAGTGGGAGCAATATTTGACGAAACCGATCATACTGCCGGATTGAACCCTTATTTTTCATGAGGTTAATATGCCCAGAGTGCTAACATTTAAAGTAAATATTGAAACCGGGAAACAAGGCCCGAATGAAACGGTAAATTTCTGTTTTAATGGTCATAAGATGCCCTTTGAAAATGTAACCGGTTCCAATGAGTCTGATGCAATTTTTGAAGGAAGCTTCGATGTGAACAGTTTCGCCCACAGTTTAACTCTGGTTGGACCAGAAAAAGGTAAATGGGATGTAGAAAAGGTCACCGTGGATTACGAGTGTGAAGGAGAGAAACCCTATGTGGTCAAATGGGGCGCAGTAACTCTTGACGAAACTACAGAAATGAACCTCTGGCAAGATCCTCCCGCGCCTATGTTTGATGTTTAAAACCTTAAAAAATTTTAACGCAAAGTAATTTCTTGGTGAGCAAGTTTTGCGTGCAAGTCGCCGAGAAGGGTGCTGAAAAGAGGGTGATCTCGTTTTTCAGAGGATAAAAAGCCCCGTAATTTGAAAAAATTTTGAAAAAACTAGTTATTTTTTATATTATGTTTTCGAGTATGTATTTAGCTAATATTGCAAATCTAAACCATTTTTGGGTTTTTACTGGCTAGAAGTTATGAGTGTAGAGACATTACCATATTCTCCAGAGGTTGTTGAAGAATCTGAAGGGAAAACGAAACGTGCTTATCTGCCCATGTATAGAATTATCATGTGGGATGATAATGTTACAACGATGGAGTTCGTTATCCGTATTCTTATTACTTTAATGGGCAAAGAATACTCAGCAGCAGAAAAGCTAATGTACGAAATTCACCTCCAAGGTTCCGCCACTGTTGCGACCATGCCACTTGAACAGGCTGAATTCAAGGTTGAGCAGGTTCACTGCGCCGCTGCAATGGAAGAATTTCCATTTACATGTACTATTGAGCAGGCCTGACTAAACACCTGCAGCAAAAAGATCTATTCCCACGGAATTAATAAGGCTGTTCTTCCTTTAATTAAAGTCACCTAATTTTCACCCTTACTAGAGTTTTTATACCTGCATTCAGAAGGGTGTAGTATCTTTTTTCTGGCATAGCTTTGCCTTGGATGGGTTTCTCTGAACTTCTCGTCGGCCTGCAACTGTTTCCATAACGATTGCAAAGTATCCGTTTAACTGTATTATTAACGGTGTTGACAAAATTCCGAAAATTTTTGTTTTAAGGGTAACTTGGATGAAAAGTAATGGCCTTCTCTATTTGATGATAACGGGTATTCTTCTGGGGATTTTTTGCGGTTGGTTTTTTGGGGAAACCATGCTGGCTGTGGGATGGCTGGGGGATATGTTTTTGGATTCTCTAAAAATGTTGGTGGTTCCGTTGATTATTTCTTCAATGATAGTAGGGATTTCCGGTTTGGGTGATATTCGGAAAGTAGGGAAAACCGGATTTATTACGCTGATATATTTTATGTCTACCACTGGTATTGCCGTTGGTATTGGGTTGGTGATGGTCAATATTTTAAAACCCGGCATGTCAGTAGAAATGATTGCTGAAAAAATTCCAAAGAATGTTTCCGAAAAAGAAGCCATAGGTATTACAGATATATTGCAGAGTTTTGTTTCGCCTAATTTAATTCATTCCATGGCTCACATGGAGATCCTTCCTCTCATTGTTTTTTCCCTAGTATTTGGGGCTGTGTTGACTACATTGGGAGAACCAGGCAAACAAGCAATAGGGTTCTTTGATACGGTCAATACGGCCATCATGAAAATAGTGCATTTGCTTATGTATTTTGCGCCGATTGGAGTATTTGCGTTGATAGCTTCCAAACTGGGGGCTGCTGGGGGAGGAGACTTGTTTCTTGTGGAATTAGCAAAAATTGGGAAGTACGCCTGGACTGTTATCCTGGCTCTTTTATTACATGGAATTTTGGTTTTGCCTGCTATTTTGTATTTTGTAACAAGGAGAAACCCCCTTATTTATTTGAAAAATTTAACAGCAGCATTGACTACGGCTTTTTCGACAGCTAGTAGTTCTGCAACTCTACCGATTACCATTGAATGCGCAGAAGAAAATAATCAAGTCAGTCGCAAGGCTTCTTTGTTTGTTTTACCTTTGGGCGCAACAGTAAATATGAATGGTACTGCTCTTTACGAAGCGGTTGCGGTTATGTTTATTGCACAAATGATGGGCATTGAAATGGGGTTTGCTGAACAAATGATAGTCTTGATTACAGCGACTTTGGCGGGAATTGGTGCGGCTGGGATTCCTGAAGCAGGATTGGTGACCATGGTAATGGTTTTGCAGGCGGTTGGGTTACCATTAGAAGGGATCGGGATGTTGCTCTCTATCGATTGGTTTTTAGATCGCTGCAGAACGACCCTCAATGTATGGGGAGATTCTGTTGGTGCGGCAGTGGTGGACACACTTGAAGAAAAATGGGTTGAGAAAGGAGGCGACGCATGATCACTTTAGCGTTGGTTGGTTTTATCGTTGGGATCCTGTCCTCCATAAGTGGGTTGGGTGGGGGATTTATGGTCGTACCTTTGCTTATCTATCTGGGGCGTGAAGCAAAGCTGGCAGTAGGAACTTCATTCGTGTTTATTTTAGTGGTGGCAATTTCATCTATTATTAGCCACTATCGCCTTGGAAACATCGATATTAAGACAGGCTTGACTCTCGGGTTAGGCGGAATCATCGGCGCACAAATTGGTCCACAAATTTTGCAGCATGTTTCAGAACAGAATTTTAAAAGAATATTTGCTGTGTTGTTGGCGATAACAGCGGTATGGATTTTCGTAGATTCTAAAAGCTAATATTTATCCTTCGCTCTTGTTGGGAGTGCCGCGAACTAATCGCACTGCAAACGGACCTTCCCCAAACTTGTTTATCCAACTGGAACGCCCTTTTACAAGGCTGAACATCATGGCCCTGTCTCCGTTGATAGTGTCTGTCCAGGTACAATCGGCTCCTTTTGGCTCAAACTCAGCTGGAATATGTATTTCGTTATTTCCAAAATCCCGCTGACTGAAACTTTTATCAAAAATAGTTTTTACATCTTCCAGCTTTGGAATCCTCCAGTCGCTAAAACCCCCAAAACTAGCGGCGTTTTGTTCTTCTGCGAACTTCATAGCTTTTTCCAGATGCAGCCACTTCCCCATAACTTGGCGGGAGTCTTTTTTGAACCATGTGAGCCCAGTTTGATTGTCTAAGATAGTGTCATTGCCATTGTCCGTAAATCGAGACATGATGAACCTCAATATCAATAATTAAATTATATTAAGATTATAGCAGGTTTTTTTTCTTGAAAAGGATAAGAGTTTTTTGAGGGATCTTTGAAATGAGGTATAAAAAAAGCCGATAGAACATTTCGTTCTATCGGCTTTTGACCTGTTTTAAAAACTACAGGTAATAGTTGCTGCTTACTTTAGATTTTGATTCATCGTTGCATGATTTATTTCACAATCCGCTTGAGAAACCAGATTTTCCTTCATGTAAGGATTTCCAAAAGGATCGATACGTGGTGCGTTCATTTGCTTTCGATATGCATCATCGGAATTGTCTCCACGACAGTCACCAACCACCAATCCTACTACGATTCCTGCATCTTCTGGAGTTTTCCATTGTTTCCAAGATTGCTCTGTCTGAGAAGAACCGAACTGATAATCTACATTTACCCCAGTGGCTGAGGAACGAGAACTTGCAGCTCTGGATCTCAAGTTTGCTGCATTGGTTAAAGCTCGATCATGAGCACCCATCTGCATCATGGTTTGGCCAACGCCCATAACCTGAGCATTGTTGTCCTGAGCATAAGCGCCCGGAATGGTGCTGTCTGCTGAAGCAATTGAGCTTAGAGCCAATGCCAAAGCACTTACTGCTACAAATGTGAATACTTTCTTCATTACTTTCCTCCCCTTGAAGGATGAATAGGATGTTAACTTCGCAATCCTAACGATTTATTCAAATTTGGGGTATAGGCTAAAATCTTTTTTTTTATGTTGAATATTCCTATAGCTTATAGGTCGATATTTTTATATTGAAGGTTTTTAAGCACATTTAAAAAAATCGACTTAAATTTTTAAATTAAACTCTTAGTAAAAAGGTAGGAGTAATTCTTATTTTTTTGGAGGCATTATTTTGGCGAGGAAAATACCATTCCCTGGAAACTGTAGTTCAGATATGAAGGGAATTTAATCGAAAAAAAGCCTGAAGAATAGGGCGGGTTGAAAGCTTGGGCAATCACTTTTTTGAAGTCATGGGGGCTTTCCTCGCAATTCCTGAAGAAACACCAGCGAAAGTGAATAGCCCGCCTTTTATTTCTTTTTAAAATATAACCAAATATATCTCGACCATTAAAGAAAAACTGCAAGATAAATTCTTCGTGATTGACTTGAAATGTTTCTCTTGCTGGCAGCTTGGATGTTTCCATGGGATTGGGAACCGGAATGCTCAATTCCGGGTATTTCTTTAACGAAACCCGGTCTAGGGCAAACGAGTTATTGGAGGTCGCCAAAATAATGGGGAAAATAAATATGGCTAGCCAGGTTGGGTTGAGTGAAAAGAGTTTTGCCATGCAGTTGTCTGTATTTTGGTTGTTCTTTCCACAAAAAAAAGCCGATAGAACAAATGTTCTATCGGCTTTATACCTCATTAAGAGGTTAAATGCTTCCCTTTAATGGGATCTAGCTTATTTCAAAGTCGGATGGTATGCCGCGCATTGAGCGTTAGATACCAAGTTTTCCTTCATGTAAGGAACCCCAAAAGGATCAATTCGTTTGTCGTTCATCTGGTTTCTGTAGGCATCATCAGAGTTTTCGCCTTGACAGTCGCCAGGAACCAAACCATGAACTTGTGCTTCTTCAATTGTTCTGGCAGCTTTCCAGGATTGCTCGCTCTGAGAAGAGCCAAACTGATAGTCAGTATTAATTCCTACGCTACTTCTTGAGCGGCCTGCCTGTGAAGAAATATTGGTTGCGTTAGTGATAGTTCTTGTTGAAGCACCCATTTGCATCATGGTTTGTCCAACACCCATTACACTTGAATCATGTTGAACGTATGCGCCTGGCATTACGTCATCAGCGGAAGCGATAGAACCTAAGCCCAAGAAACCAACGAATGCACTTACTGCTAAGAAAAGAATAGTCTTTTTCATTGCTAACCTCCCCAAACTTGATGTTTTTAGTAACAACTTTTGCACTAAACTTACACTGCTAACTTACAAACAAACGTAAAATACAACTCATATCTTTACTGGCTCTTTGCTAGGCCAAGTTTTTATTTATTCCTATAAACCCCTTTCTTAAAATCCTGTAATTTTATAGGATTATATCTCTTAAGGAACTCAGAATTTATAACCTTATGGGTCATTTGTCAATAGAAAACCGGGCTATATTTAAATCTTCAATATATTCCTAGTCGGGAATAAAGATAAAATCTACTGAGGGTCTATAACGTATTTAAAAACATATGTTTGTACTGTAATTTAGGTGGGGGTTAGGGGCATTTTTGAAATTAACTATAAAATACACCTCCAAAATGCCCTATTTGGTGAAAGTAGTATGAGGTGGTAGAGTGGTCGAAATTATAATTTTGAATTCGTTTTGAATTCGTATAATGTACATTCTTTTAAATTATCTCTAACCCTTTCCCTTAATTCTTTAGCATTCTGTATGGATTCCAAAAAATTTTTTACCCTCCAAGAAGCTAATTCATTTATCCCCCAGCTTCTGGAATGGGTTCCTCAAATTCAGAAGCTTGCTACTTCTCTTAACAAGGATTTTCCAGATATTAAGAATGCAAGAGAAAAAGCTAAATGGAGTGGAGGTAGTGAACAGGGAGTGAGCTATCTAAATGCCGTCCTGAAATATAATAACCTCATGCACAAAGTTGAAGAGATGGGTTGTGAGGTTAAGGGGATTCGCGAGGGGCTCATCGATTTTCCGTCAATAAGAGAAGGTAGAGAGGTTTATCTTTGTTGGAGAATGCCAGAAAAGGAAATCTTATTTTGGCATGATCTTAATACGGGTTTTGCAGGCCGAAAACCTATTTAGTAGCTTTCTTAGAGAAAATTTTACGCACCTCCTTCACGATATTTGCGTTTCCGACAATTGCTGTCCCTTCTTCAATGCTTGCACGGTTTCCAGTAAAGTTTGCAAATTTCCCGCCTGCTTCCTGCGCTAGAACTTTACATGGAGCGTAATCCCATATCTTTGCTAAGGGGTCTACCATAACATCCGCTGTGCCGCAAATCGCCATGAGATGACCAAATGCGTCTGGGTAGGTTCTTACTATCCCCGCTTCTTTGTTAAGTGCATTAAAAAGAGAGATATGTTTTTGCTGTTTGAAACAGTACCAGTCAGCGACTGCAATAAAAGCTCCCTTAAGTTTTTTTTGTCTAGAAACCTTTAGCGGTTTTCCATTTAAAAAAGCACCTTTCCCTTTAACAGCCCAGGCCGTTTCTCCCAGCGCAGGAAGTTCAATGACTCCCAGTACTGGCTCGCCTTTGTGTAGCAGTGCTATCATTGAAGCGAAAAGCGGCAGACCACGAATAAATGAACGGGTGCCATCCACTGGATCAATGGTCCAAACCCATTCGGCGTTGGCGTTGTGGTTTCCGAACTCTTCGCCAATGATGCCGTGTTCTGGAAAATGTTTAGTGATATTTTTTCTTAGTATCTCTTCAGCGTTGCGGTCCGCTATAGTGACGGGGCTGGAATCTGATTTTAGATCAATTTCATATTGCCCGCGGAACCATTTTAAAACCTCACTTTTTGCCGGCTTCATAAAAGACAAAGCTTGATCTTTAATCTTTAGTAGATCCATTTTTATTTTTTATCTTACGTGTTCGTTGCTATTAATGTTTTTTAGATTATTCAGTATTTGTTTTTAAAATAATATTGCTTTCATAAGGGATTAAATTATAATCAGTTCTTTTATAAATTTGTGGTTAATCTAATTTTTCGTGGTCTCTAATGCGTGATAAAAATTTAATGGTAGGAGTCATCTTTTGTTTTGCCATCTCTATATTGTTTCTGCTCGTCATTATCTGGGAGATTAAAAAATCTATCGACCATGACGAAAGAGTACAACAAATGTCAAAAAAAACCAATGCTGTGGAGGTTTCTGATAATCGAGATTTCAGCATTTATGAAACCATGGTGGGAGATGATGCCCGCGAAATGATTTTGATTCCTGAGGGAATTTTTACCCGAGGATCAGACTCAGGGGGTTACGATGAGAAGCCAGCTCAGGAAATTTATTTAGATGCTTTTTATATAGATAAATATGAGGTAAGCGTAAAAGAATACAATAAATATAGAAAAGCGGCCAATTATGTAAAACCATCGGTTCCTTTTTTCCCGGGAGATCACAAGGTAATGGAAGTGCCCAGTCATGCCGTGGTGGGAGTTTCCTGGCACGATGCGGTAAATTATTGTACTTGGGCTGGCAAGAGACTTCCTACAGAAGCGGAATGGGAAAAAGCAGCGAGAGGAACGCATGGTCTCAACTTTCCCTGGGGAAATAAGGTGCTGCCAAAGCGTGCAAACTTTGCCGGCACGGGTGATGGATTCAAATACATGGGTCCAGTAGGAAACTACCCCATGGGAAGAAGTGTTTACGGCGTTTACGACATGGCCGGAAATGTTTCAGAATGGGTGAGTGATTTCTACGACCAGTTTTACTACAAAAGGGCACCTATGATGAATCCAACAGGACCCGAGACCGGAAAAAACTATGTGTTTAAAGGCGGCTCATGGGATGCGAGGAGTGTTGATATACGAACTTCCAAGCGATTTGCTGCTTCACCGGGTCGTAAGGACAGTATCGTGGGTTTTCGTTGCGGTCGTTCCAAATTAGATAAAAAATAAAGGTATATTTCAGGCCCGAAGTTGCCTTAAAAACATTCATAAAAACTAAAAAGCATTATATTTGACTTTCATGCCTAACCAATGTTGACCCGGTTGTTAAGATTGGAGAAACTCTGCTGAAACTCCCTTCCCGAATTTGGATTTTCTTATTTTTTTTCGTGTCAGGTGCTACAGGCCTCGTCTATGAGGTGGTGTGGACCCGTTTGCTCACCTTGATTATGGGTAATACCCATTATTCTATAGCAACAGTTTTAACGGCGTTCATGGGTGGCTTAGCTCTAGGTAGTTTTGTTGGAGGTAAGATCATAGACCGGGACTTCAATCCACTTGCAGCATATGCAATTCTCGAAGCTGGTATTGGTATATATTGTTTGCTCATCCCCTTGTTTATCGAGCTTGCCTTCCCTTTGTTTCAGTGGATTTACCTGAACCTTGGGGATTCTTACACTCAAACTAGTTTAGTGAGATTTCTTGTTTGTGGTGTTCTTCTAATTATCCCTGCAACTTTTATGGGTGCCACCCTTCCAGTCCTCAGTAAACTTGTCTCCCGTGATGAGAACTTTATAGGAAAAGATGTAGGTAAGTTATATTCCATCAACACCTTTGGGGCAGTTGTGGGTGCTTTAGCTTCAGCTTTTGTTTTTATGCGGTTTTTGGGAGTGCAGGCAACAATAAGCGTGGCTGCTGCTGCCAATATCTGTATTGCTTTGATAATATACTTTATATTTAAGCCCCCACTGAAAGAGCGTTTATCCTATTTAGCTCCTTCTTCCAAAGAAGAGAACGCCTCGCTGCAGAAACGGGATCTATTTATACTGCTGAGTTTTGCTGTTTCCGGGTTGGCGGCTTTGGTTTACCAGGTAGCCTGGACAAGAATTTTGTCCTTGTTGCTGGGCTCTTCGGTATATGCATTCAGCCTCATTCTTGCGGTATTTATTTTTGGGTTAGCGCTGGGTACGGCAACCACCTCCAATCTTCTAAATAGAATAAGGTATCTAGTTAGAAGTTTTGGTATAACTCAAATAATAATTGGATTTTCTTCATTATTTATTGTCCCTCTTTTTGGCCGTATCCCTTTTGTAAATAGATGGGTATATGAGAATTTAGGGCAACAATTTCAACTTATGCAAGGAGCCAATTTTATAACCATTCTTGGGCTTCTTTTTATTCCTACATTTTTTATGGGAGCGCAGTTTCCAATTGTGATCAAAATATTGGCAACCAAATTGGAAACTGTAGGCCAGAATGTAGGTAGGGCTTATGCCTTCAATACCGTCGGTGCGATAATAGGTTCATTTTTAGCGGGTTTTGTTTTGATTCCCATGCTGGGAATACAGGCTACTATTTTTAGTATGGTTTTTCTAAATGTTCTTTTAGGCATCACCCTATTGGCAATTGGATCGCAACTTAGTTTGAACTGGAAAATATATGGTTTACCGGGTGTATTCATTTTCTGTGTCTTTATTTCAAACTGGATAGCCCCGTGGGACAAGTCCGTTATTTCTAGCGGTTCCTTTATGCCTTACCGGATTGGAGATTTAAAGGAGGCAGAGTTAAAGAAAAATAAGATTCTATTTTTTAAAGAGGGCATGCACACAACGGTTACTACCGAACTCTCTCCTTCAGGAAATATTTTCCTGCGTGTTAATGGAAAAACGGATGCGTCTTTAGCCTTGGATATGCGAACTCAGTTGCTATCGGGTTATTTGCCAATGCTTTTTCATGAGAATCCTAAATCCGCTCTGGTGATCGGTCAGGGGAGCGGAATTACTTTAGGAGCAGTCGAGCAGTTTCCGGTAGATAAAATTAATCTCGTAGAAATCTCACCTGCCGTTATAGAAGGATCTAGGTTTTTTGACCCATTCAACCACGATGCTTTAAATGATAAAAGACTTTCTGTATTGCTCGAAGATGGGCGAAACCATATTGCGTTATCAAAAAAATCTTATGATGTGATCGTTTCCGAACCTTCCAATCCATGGATATCTGGGGTGGGAGCTTTATTCACGGTCGACTTTTTCGATTTATTAAAAAAGAGGTTGAACCCGGGAGGAGTGGCCTGCATTTGGGTTCATACCAACATGTCACCAGATAGCTTCAAATCTATCATTCGTTCGTTCACCGAAAAATTTCCATTTGTAACGATGTGGGAATCAATAGCCGGGGATGATTATTTATTGATAGGTTCTGAACAGGAATATCGACTATCGTTTAAAAAAACGCAAAAATATTTAGCAAATGAAATTACGGGAAAAGATTTGGCGCGTATCGGTATTAGGAGTGTGCCTGATTTAATGAGTTTAATGATCATGTCGCGCCCAAAACTTGTAGAGTTTAGTAAAAATGCTCCTCTACATACTGATAACAACTCATTTTTGGAATTCAATGCGCCGGAATATGTTTATAAAGATGAAAGAGACGTCCTGGTAAGGCAACTGACCCCTTTTATTCAGTTGCAGCCAGAATTCGTAGAATTTGAAAATATTCAACCAGAAATTATCACTCGGGTGAATAAAAGGCTTTTGCGATTGGAAAGATCTGAAAGTCAGATAGAAGAAATAAAGCGCAAGGCTCGAATTACAACCTTGTTAGAGGAAGCAGAAATGGCGTACAACGTCGGAGACATTACGCAAGCTTTGGCTTTCTATGCAAAAGTTCTAGTGTTAGATCCGCAACATATTCTGGCCCAAATAAATATTGGAAATATTTATCAAGAGTTGAAGTTGACCGAAAAGGCGGAAAAAGCTTATTTGAATACACTTAACTCCAACCCTTTTTATGTTTTTGGTAGCCTGAGTTTAGCAAGGTTATATATTTTTTCTGGTCAACCTGATAAAGCCATAAAGATTATAAATGATACACTCGAATGGTACGATGGCGATCATGAACTTAGCCTTTTTATGGGTTTGGCATATGCCTTTAAGAAGGATCCTCGACGAGCCATTGAAGAGTTTGAAACATCTTTGAAATGGAACCCGAATTATTCTTTGGCACATTTTTATCTGGGGGCGCAGTTGCAAAATAATAATCCAACCTTAGCTAGAAAACATCTTCAGTCATTTTTAAATTTAGCTAAGAACCGATCTGAGCATAGGAAGTTGATTCAAAAAGCAGAAAAATTATTAAAGAAACTTTGATCCCTTGAAATATAAGGTATACTCACACCAAACAGTCTGCGGCCCTGCCGGAATAATTATCCCGAATATTTGAAAGTCAAATTGGATGCCCACTAAAATTAAAGTCATTTGGTATCTTTGTATTGTAATTAGTGTCATTGGATTTTTGTACCTTGCTGCAAAAGGCCAAATGGAAGAAGCAGTGCGGGCCGAAGAAATGGCTGATAAAAGATCCCAAGCTCGTCTTGAGCAATTAAAAAATCCCAAAGGGAAGAAGCAAATAATCAAAATTGATCCGATAAAAGCCATTCGCGAAATGAATGCCTTGGGGAAATATCAGGAAGCGGTTGATATGGCCGAAAAAGTGGCAAAAGAGTATCCGGATCATGCAAGGCTTCATACTTGGTGGGGGATTTCTTTAGTTAAGCTGAAGAAAACACAGGAAGCCATCAATCATTTTGTTGTGGCAGCCAAAAACGATCCAACTGATGAAAAAGCCCATCTCTATTGGGGGTTGACCTTAGCTATGGATAAAAATTTTGAAGAGGCCATCGCACACTACCGTACAGTTCTTGAGATTAACCCAGAACATAGTAATGCTTATGCTTATTGGGGAGCCTCCTTGAATGCATTGGGAAAATATGAGGAGTCCTTAGGTAAGTTGGATGAAAGTATGGCTCTTCATCCACTTAATAGTACGGCGTATGCCATGCGTGTCGATGTATTATATAATCTTAAACGATATGAAAAGGCTTGGCAACAGGTACAAAAGGCGCGTGCGGCAAATATTTCCTTGCCGCAAGGTTCAATTAACAGGTTAGCTCAAGCCTTTCCAGAGCCGGTAAAAAATCCTTGAAAAGCTTTATAAACGAATAGCTACAAATACCTGCATGAAGCAGCACTTTTTTTATAAAACTGAGTTTTGCGTTAATTATTGTAAATATTGGCAAATTTACTAGAAATTTCAGTTTTCTAGCTTAAAAATTTGATGTATTATTTGCATTCATCAATTTTTTAAGTATTGGTTGGTTGGGCATTTTTAGACATTTTCAGTTTAATTTCAGAGGAATAATGTTTAATAAAACTATTCAGTCCACAAGCAAAAGATTTTTCATTGCCGCTATATTTCTTGCTCTAAATTTTTCATCCTCCTGGGCGAGTAGTTCCACAAGTAAATTACCGGAAAATAATACTCCTAATTTTATCTCCCAAATTAGTGATGACGCATTTGTACAAGCGGCTGATGTAACGATTAAGCTCGAAAAGGAACTGCCAAAAGCCAGTGATTGGCCAAACTCGATTGAGACTGCTCAAGGTACTAAGCGATCGCCCCAAAAAATTGAAGAATATGAGGATATGGAGGACCCATTTGCCGGCAATGAAAAAGATATCCCTGTTCTCTCAGATCCTTTTGAAGGATATAACCGGTGGATGTTTGGGGTAAACGAAGCTATGTATGATAATGCTGTGGAGCCTTTTGTGAGGGGCTACAGGGATATAGTTCATGAAGATTTGAGGATTGGTATTAGGAATATGTATAACAACGTTCTGTTCCCGGTAAAATTTCTAAGCTGTGTTTTGCAACTGAAATTCAAGGAATCAGGTCGTGTTCTCGCTCGGACTGTGATCAATACGGCGTTTGGATTTGGTGGCTATGCAGATGTTGCGGGCGAAGAATATGGGATCCGCGATGTAAATGAAGATTTTGATCAGGCCTTGGGCTCTTTGGGTATTCCTACCGGACCTTATCTTGTTTTGCCTTTTTTTGGTCCAGCTACAACCCGCAATATGGTAGGTAGGACAGTAGATACATTAATGAGTCCGGGTGCCTTATTGGCTTTAAGCTTTGGACAAAATGTGATAATTAATGCGGAAGATAATGTCAATCAGATCTCATTTATAATTGATGATAAAAAACAATTGGAAGACAGTGCTTTGGATGAATATGAGAGTGTTCGTGATTTTTATCATCAATTCCGACACGGCCTCTTAAAAAAATAGTAAGAATAAATTTATCCCTCCCCAATTAAATCCTTCTTCCTGTTTTATCTCGCCTTGATTTTTAGTATTCTAATTTTTTCTAACCAGAAGAGGTTTCGTTTTGTCTGATCATCAGGTTCGCTTGTCTAGGGAAACAAGTCCTTATTTGTTGCAACATGCTACCAATCCAGTTGATTGGTATCCTTGGGGGCAAGAAGCATTGCAGAAAGCAAAAGAAGAAAACAAACCTATTTTTTTGAGTATTGGTTATTCTTCCTGTCATTGGTGCCATGTCATGGCTCACGAATGTTTTGAAAACCCGGAAATAGCTAAATTAATGAACCAATGGTTTGTTAACATTAAGGTAGATCGGGAAGAATACCCAGATGTCGATGCTATTTATATGAAAGCATTGGTAGAGTTAACTGGACAAGGAGGGTGGCCTTTAAGCATATTTCTCACCCCTGACCAAAAACCTTATCTTGGCGGGACCTATTTCCCTCCCACGCCAAAATTCAATCGACCCGGGTTCCCTCAGGTACTGGAACAAGCCTATAAACTTTTCTCGGATGACCCAATTCAAACAGATATTAAATCGCAAAACTTATTAGAAAAGATCCATTTGCAAAATAAGGCAGGCAAACCCCTAGGAGTCAAGCCTAACAAACTCATTAAGGAAGCAATAGATATATTCAAAAAACGATTTGATGAAGAATATGGAGGGTTCGGGTCAGGAATGAAATTTCCCGAGCCAATGCATTACACCCTTATGCTTAGGTATTGGGCGGAAACAGGAGATGAAGAGACTTTGCATATTCTTGATAAAAGTTTAACCAAAATGGCGGAGGGGGGTTTGTTCGATCAATTGGGAGGTGGGTTTCATCGTTACTCAACCGATCGTTTCTGGCGAGTTCCACATTTCGAAAAAATGCTTTATGACAACGGATTACTTGCAAAGCTGTTTTTGGATATGTTTCAGGCAACAAAACAGGATATTTACCGGGAAATTCCAGAGCAAATATTTTTCTGGATGGAGAGTGAAATGACCTCCCAAGAAGGGGCTTTTTTTTCCAGCCAGGATGCAGATACGGAGGGGCATGAGGGGGCTTGGTATACTTGGGAACTAAAGGAAGTGCTTAATCTTTTAGGGCCGAAGCATGCCAAAGTTTTTAGCAAGGCTTTTGGTATGACCTCGAAAGGGCAATTGGATGGGCGGAATGTTTTGTATTTGAATATGAAAGTGGAAGCCCTCGCGGAGATGGAAAATATTCCCATATTCGAAGCGGATCATATCCTAAAAAAAGGAAAGAAAACTCTTTTTGAGGCCCGGAGAAAAAGAACTTGTCCTGATACAGATAAAAAAATCATCACTTCATGGAATGGATTGATGATTACTGCGCTGGCAACAGGCTACTCCGTACTGGGAGAAGAAAAATATATAAAGACAGCAAAACGGTGTGCTGAATTTATTTGGTCAGAGCAATGGAAGGATGGAAAATTGTATCGCATCTATAAAGATGGGCAAAGCAGTATCGCTGGATGTTTGGAAGATTATGCATATTTTTTTGAAGCCCTGATTACTCTATATGAGACCTCTTTGCAAAGTGAATGGCTTAGTAAAGCAAGGCAACTCGCGGATGCAATGATAAAGGAGTTCTGGGATAAGGACGAGGGCGGTTTTTTCCTGTCGGGTAAATTGAGAGAGCAACTGGTAGCGAAACTTAAAAATCCAGCGGATGAAGCTATGCCATCTGCAAATGCTATTGCCTCTATGGCATTATTAAAACTGGGTCGTTTGACAGGGAATAAAACCTACATAGAAAAATCGGAAGAAACCATCAAAGCATTTCAGATTTTTATGGAACAAAGTCCAGTTGCGTTTACAGGTTTATTATCCACACTAAGTGCATCCAACCTTTCGCCAACTGAAGTTATTTTTGCCGGGCCTAAAGAGGACGCAATGTTTGATGAAATGTGGAAAGTCCTGCATACCGATTACCGTCCCAACAAGGTGGTCGTTTGGAATGAAAACGGTGAGTCAAACCTTCCTTTAGCTGAGGGTAAAAACTCAATTGAGTTAACGGTTTATATATGTCAAAAGGGAACTTGCCACCCACCGGTCAGCACTGCAAAAGCTTTGGATAGGTTGTTGGAGCGTCCTCAAGAGATCCGCTTGAACATTTATGATGAAAATAAAAAGAATGCTCAGATACTCGAGCAGGAACAAAATAACTTCATGGGAGTGATGGGGAAAATTTTCCAGCAATCAGGAATCACCCGTCCTTCTAATGAGGAATGAGACCAAAATTTTATTTATTTAAGTAGAAGTTATTTAAAACTTCGTCTTTGTAGATAGATTTCGACGGTATTTTTAAAATTGCTAGCTACGGCGATATCTCTCATCCCACTATGGTTATAGTCACCGCTCGTGATCGCCAATACAGTGCCTCCATCAACTACATAGTCACGTGTGGGGTAATGAAAACTTCCATTGGCGTTCCGTACTACTAATGAAAAACTGCTGGAGCGGGAATTAGCAACTGCGATATCTTTTAGCTTGTCCGGATTGAAGTTGCCAGCGGTTAGGGCAAAGGGTCCGCCACCTCCTGAAAATGAAATAGGTTCTGAGAAGTTTCCATCACCTTTGGAATAGAGCATATATAAGTTATCGCCTTTTCCAGAAGCGAATATTAGGTCGAGTTTTCCATCCTCGTTCATATCTTCAAGGATCACTGCCAGAGGAACAAGTTTTTTGGCGTAAACCTTTGGTTTTTGAAATGTGCCATTCCCGTTGCCAAGAAAAACCCGAATAGAGCTGGAATTGGAACTGCTGGTGGCTAGAGCTATATCCATGTTGTCATCGGAATTAAAATCTTCTGCTACTCCAGAAAAAGAACGCGACCCTGAAAGATAGGTTTCCCCTTTTTTAAAATAACCATCACCAGTACCGATATAAATTTCCATTTGATCGAAAGTCAATGTTACGGCGGCATCGAGCTTTTTATCGTTATTAAAATCTGCCAGGATTACGTTTAAGGGAACTTTCCCTGTTTTTATAGGAATGGGCTTTCTGAAGCTGCCATCCCCATTGCCCGGTAATACAACAAACATTTCTTCCCCCCGCGAGTTGACGATCAAGTCAGGAGTGTTATCACGGTTGACATCACCTACTGTCACCATAGTTGGTTCTTCCGCGACTCGGATGTGGCGCAGTTTATGAAATGTTCCATCTCCTTTTCCATAAAGGAGACTGAGACTGTTGTCTTTTGAGTTGACGGTTATCAGATCAGGTTCTCCATCTAGATTAAGGTCGTGGGTTAAAAGGTAGGAGGGGCCTTTGCCTACCCTAATCACATCAAATTTATAGAGCATATCGGGTGGAGGTGAGGGAAGGTCACACCCAAATAGACCCAAAAGGATAGAAAACCATAGGGCGCTATAGTTTCGTCGACTCATGATTTGTAGAGAGATTGTTAGCACTCTGTTTTTAAATTTATTGATTTTATTTGGGGTCTATGAAAAGATTACCCGTTTTTTGCGAAATATGATAGTTTAGTGTCTAAATTATAAAAGGTGGTCTTATCCCTTGCTCCAACTTTTGAGTTGGTGCTTATGGGGTTGTTGGAGATTTGGTATTTGCTTTGGTTCAACAATCCCTTTTTAAACCCGTGAGGAGGTACCTATTGCGCTCTTACCAAAGTGTCCTGATTTTAAAACCCGATATTGAAGATACCCGCGTTGATGAAGCTCTCGGAAAAATAGGAGAGTTCATTAAAGGAAATGGTGGGACCATTCTGAAAACCGAAAAGTGGGGAAAGAAGCGTCTTGCTTATAGAGTTAAGAAAAACCGTTTTGGTATTTATCTCAACCTTTATCACACCCTGGAACCTTCCGGCGTTATTGACTTAGAAAAAAAATACAAACTTTACGACCTCATCATCAAGTTTATGGTTGTGAGCTTAACAGATGACGAGTTGGAAAGAGCATTGGGGAACAATGACGAGGCTGAGGGAGAGGGTGATGAAACGGAAAAAGTTAGCAAAAATGATGAGGAATAGTTTTACTAACTCAAAGTAAATGAAAACCTGGTAACTTAAAATGGCTTCTTTCAATAAAGTACTTTTAATGGGAAATCTGACGAGAGACCCTGAACTTCGTTATACTTCTGGTGGAACAGCGGTCGCTAGTTTTGGGCTTGCGGTAAATAGAAAGTTTAAACAGGGCGAAGAATGGAAGGATGAAGTTTGTTTTGTTGATATTACGGTTTGGGCAAAACAGGGCGAGAATTGTGCCGAATATTTGAATAAAGGCAGTCAGGCATTTATTGAAGGACGTTTGAACTATCAAACTTGGGAAGATAAACAAAGTGGACAACAACGTAGTAAGTTAGAAGTGGTCGCCAACAACGTACAATTTTTAACGAAGCAAGGCGATAAGAAGGATATGGGGTCAGGTTCCTCCTCTGTTCCTGATGATGACGATGTTCCATTTTAATTAAACAAAGATAAAAGAAGGAAACTATGGCTGAGCCAACTAAAAAACGTTCATTTTTTTCACAAAAAATCTGTCGCTTTTGCAACGATGACGACAGCAAGGTTTATATAGATTTTCACGATATTAAAGCACTGAAACCCTTGATTTCAGAGAGAGGGAAAATTGTTCCTTCGCGAATTTCTGGAAATTGTGCAAAGTGCCAAAGGCTATTAACACGGGCGATTAAAAGAGCCCGTAATATTGCCTTGCTGCCTTTTTCTGTTCAGCACTAGTTTTGGATCAAGGGCCAAAGTCGCAAAATTTACTGTTGCCGGTTGTTCTAGTTTTTGCGCTTTTATTTGCTCTGGTGGTTATTCCACCCCTTGGGGCATTGGTGGGAATTTTATCGCCTTTTCCGTTGGTTTTTATTTTCTTGCAGCGGGGTAAACAGGTAGCACTTGTTTTGATGGCCCTTATATTTGGGGTACTTTGGTTTTTGGTAGGGCAGAACCAAGCTCTATTATTCATGGCTGAATATGCTGTAATGGCGTTCGTATTGGGAGAAATGATCCGGGCGCGGTTTCCTGGAGATTGGTGCATAGGGGCCTCGTCTCTAATATCAGGGGGGGTATCCATTTTACTTCTGGTTGCCCTGCTAGGAGACCAAGATACAACTGTTAAAGAATTTTTTGAAAATCAGATAAGGGCTCATTTTGCTCAATCCTTTGAGACCTTTGGGTCGGTTGGGGAAAATAAGGCGGAAGTAGAGGAAATCAAGGCGTTTTTTGAAAAAATGGTTGGTGGATTCGCTTCTTCTTATCCTGCATTTGTTTTCATTGGCTCTTTAATTAGTGCAATGGCAAATTACGGTTTGTTAAGGTTAGTTTGGGGTCGCATTTATGGGCCGGGGTTATTCTCGGAACGTACGTTTGCTCAATGGATTTGCCCGGAAAATCTTGTATGGGGTTTTATAGCAGCTTGTTTGGCGTTATTTCTGGGTCAGGGCTTGATAGAGGATGTAGGGCTGAATTTATTTATTGTAATGATGGTCATCTATTTTGCTCAGGGTATGAGCATTGTAATTCATTTTTTAAAGACTAGAAAAGTTCCAATTTTTCTCTGGTTGATTTTTTTTATTTTAATATTTGCACAACCCATCCTTATTGGGCTGATAGCCGGGATTGGCGTGTTCGATATATGGGTAGATTTTAGGAAAATAAGAAAATCACTGCCGAGTGAAGAAGGTTAGTTGTTTCAGGAAAGGAAAACTTTATGAAGTTGTTGTTGAAAGAAGATGTAGACGGTCTCGGATTTTGTGGTGATGAAGTAGAGGTGAAAGACGGTTATGGAAGAAACTTCCTTATCCCTAAGGGCAAGGCGTTACTTGCCACGCCGAATAACCTTAAAGCCTTCAATCATCAAAAAAGAATTGTTCAGGCTAAAGTTAAAAAGGTTACTGATATTGCCCAAGGTGTTGCTGATAAAATCAGTAATACGGCTATACAGATTAAGAAAAAAATGGGAGATGGTGGAAAAATGTTTGGTACGGTGACCGCGCAGGAAGTTTCTGATTTATTGAAAGCAAAGGGAATCGATATTGATCGACGAAAATTTCAAATTCAAGAACCCATTAAAAAAGCAGGGGAGTATTCTATACCTGTAAAACTTCATCCGGAGGTGACGGCGCAAATTAAGCTGACAGTCGAAGGGGAGAAGGTAATAGAAAAAACTGAGACGGAAGAAAAGCCGGGAACACCGGAAGCCACAGAAGCAGAAAAGCCTCAAGAAAAAGAATAATCCTATTTGATTGAGCATAAATAATCATGGCAGATGCCCTGACTGAAATTTCTCTAAACAAGCTTCCTCCCTATAATAAAGAGGCGGAACAGAGTGTGTTGGGGTCTTGTTTGCATTCCTCCGAAGCCATTGCCAAGGCACTCGAAGTACTCAGTGAAGAAGATTTTTATAAGGCAGCTAACAAAAAAATCTTTATTGTTATGCGGGAACAGTTTGAGGCCAATGAGCCTATTGATGTTCTTGCCCTCGCGGATCGATTACGAAAAAAAGATGAGTTGGACAATGTAGGGGGCCTTGAATACCTGAGCCTGCTTGAGGATTATGTTCCCACCGCTACGGCTGTCAGTCACCACGCAAAAATTCTTAGAGAGAAAAAGATCCTTCGAGATCTGATTCAAACTGCTACGGATATAGTTTCCAATAGTTACAACGATAGGGATGATGTGGACACGCTTTTGGATAAAGCGGAACAGTCCATATTTGAAATTTCAGATAAGAGGGCCAAGGCGAGTTTTTTCAAACTTACCGATGTAATTAAAGAAAACGTTTCCCAACTGGAAAAGCTTTCCATGGAGCCGGGAATGGTCACTGGTCTTTCCTGCGGCTTTACCGACTTGAATCATATGACCGCAGGTTTTCAGCCCTCGGATCTTATTATTCTTGCTGCACGCCCCAGTATGGGCAAAACAAGTTTCGCGTTGGACATCGCTCGTTTCGTTTCTCTTCATGAAGGTAAAGCCACTGCATTTTTTAGTTTGGAAATGTCAAAACAACAATTAGGCGTAAGGTTACTTTGTTCTCAGGCCCAAGTAGATTCTCAGAAAGTCCGGACGGGTTACCTCGCAAAAACTGACTGGCCTAAACTTCATGAGGCGGGGCGCAGGTTATCTGAGGCTAAAATGTTTATTGATGACAGTGCCGCACTTTCTGTGATGGATGTTAGGGCAAGAGCACGTCGGCTAGCAGCGGAACAACCTCTAGAGCTTATTATCATTGACTATTTACAGTTGATGCAGGGACGCGGAAGCCCTGAAAGCAGGCAGTTGGAAGTTTCAGATATTTCGAGAGGGCTAAAGGCTTTAGCTAAAGAGCTCAATGTGCCAATCCTTGCACTTTCGCAGTTGAGTCGCGCGGTCGAAGGTCGGACAGATAAGCGTCCACTGCTTTCTGACTTGAGAGAGTCAGGTTCCATCGAGCAGGATGCGGATGTGGTAATGTTTATTTATCGTGAGGTTGTCTATGACAAGGAAACCGATGACCCGGGCAAAACCGAAATTCTGGTTCGAAAACAACGTAACGGTCCGACTGGTGATGTGAAATTACATTTCGAAAGCCAATTCACTCGCTTTTTTGATCGGACTGAACGGGATGGTGTTTCCCCCGAGGCGGGTTCGGCTGACTTTGGCGGCTTTTGATTTTTGAGTTCCCCAACCAACGAGCATAATCTATGATTGTATTTTCCTTTCTATTGTTTTTTAGTATTTCATTCCATCCTTCTCCTGTTTTTGCGCAAGTTCATCCTGGTCTTGAAAATTTTAATTTGTCTGTGAAAAATGAAGCCGAAGTTCTTTTTGCCAGGGGACGATATAAAGAGTCTATTGAAAGATATAAAGAGGTGCTGAAGTCAGAAGGGGAGACGAGTTATATTTTCCGGACTATGTTAAAAGCCTGGAAAGCGATGGATGATTTGAGTGGTGCCGAAAAGTTTTTAAATAATTACCAGACGTCAGCTTCTACTCATATCTGGTATGCGTTCGGATATTTAAACTACCTTAAGGCAGACTATCCAAATGCTGAAAAGGCTTTTATTCAGGCCATTGAAATGGACTCAAAAAATGGCCTTGCCTGGAACAATTGGGGTGCCATTCTTTCGGAGAAAAAACAGTACACACTCGCGGTAAAAAAAGTTCAAAGAGCAATTGAAGTAAACCCGGGGGAAACTATTTTTGTTTGGAACCTAAATACAATTTACAAGAAAATGGGTGAACTCGATCGATTTGCAAACGAATATAAAAAACTATTACAACGGAAATCTAAACAACGTGCCTTTACTTATGGGAAAGTTCTGGCGCGGGTGATTCGGCAAAAGGCATTTGGTTTTTACTCTAAAGGCGAGTTGGACAATACGATTCTTGGGTTTGAAGAAATGCTAAAAATATACCAAGAAATAGATGATATAAAAGGTCAGGTGCCTGTTTTTTTTAGTTTGGGACTCCTTCACGAAGAAAAAGGAAATATCAAAAAAGCCCAAGAATATTTCACGCGCGTATTATCGATAAACCCCAATCATATTCAGGCTAAGGATAAAATAAAAACTTCAAATTGATAGTGAGATTTAACTTGGATTGGAAGGCAGACTTGCTGAAAAACCTGAGCTTCGGGATATGCAATTCTCACGGTTTTTTTAGATTCAACGGTTGACAAAAAAGGGAGTTAAGCGTTACGATTACGCAGTTTATGAAGTTTGAGTTTTCAATAAGGAGATAGGGTGCAAAAAGACGAATTTACCGTAGTTATTTTCCCCGGAGCAATGGGTTCACCAAAAAAATTCTGCCTGCAAAAAAAATTTGCAAAGCTTGCTTTTGGTATTACTGGGGTTCTTATTTTAGCGTTTCTTGGTTCTTCTGTTTATTTTACAAAGCAGTATTTGAAATTGCAGGGTAATGAGATCGAGTTGGCTAGAATCCAAAAAGAATCAAATATAAGAAAAATTCAGGTTGAAAAGTTTTCTCATCAAGTTAAGAACTTTGAAACCGAGATGGCTAGACTAGAGCGATTTGAGAAGAAATTACGAGTTATCACTGCACTTGAAAATTCTCCAAAATCTGTAGAAAAGAACTGGGGCGTTGGCGGTCCTTATGGCTTGGCCACAAGTAGCTTAAACACGGCTATGGGTCGTGGTACTGCAAGTATGATTGAACGTTTATCAAATGGATTGGATCATTTAGATAAGCAGGCAAAAATTCAAAGTATTAGTTTTCAGGAGTTGGATAATTTTTTCAAAAACCAGAAATCCCTTCTTTCTTCAACGCCCTCCATTTGGCCAACTCATGGTTGGGTAACTTCTGGGTTCGGTTTTCGTAAATCTCCATTCACCGGATTGCGTGAAAAGCATGAAGGCTGGGATATTGCAGCACGTTCAGGATCGCCTGTGAGAGCAACCGCTGACGGTGAAGTTGTTGTAGAAGGTAGAGAATATGGTTATGGTAACATGATAGAGATCAATCATGGATATGGTGTGGTGACGCGTTATGGTCATAACTCCAAACATTTGGTAAAAGCGGGAGAGCATGTCAAGCGTGGCCAGATCATTGCATTCGTGGGTAACACGGGGAGAAGCACAGGGCCTCATTTGCATTATGAAGTTCTATTACATGGAATTCCTGTGAGTCCTAAAAACTATATTCTGGAAGATTGATCCGGTTCTACTCTAGTTAAAGTATTAAATTTTGTTTCTGATAGATTTCCTTCCCCACTCGAATTTATTTCTTCAGAACTCGAACAACAATATTTCTTGGTGGTTATAGTCTTGCAGGGTGTAGGTTATTCCTATTTTATAAAATATTTCCCGGTTTAAATTGTAATGGTATTTGGACTTATAAAAAAAATGGTTGGTACCCGAAATGATCGGGAAATAAAACGTATTCAAGCCGTTGTAGAGGAGATCAATGATTGGGAAAATAAGATCAAACCCCTGACAGACGGAGAACTGAAAGGTAAAACTCAAGAGTTTAAAAGCAGAATCCTGGAAGGAGCCAGTTTGGATGATATTCTTCCTGAAGCCTTTGCAGTTGTGCGTGAAGCCAGTTGGCGAACCCTGGAAATGAGGCATTTTGATGCTCAAATGATTGGCGGGATCGTTCTGCATGAGGGAAAAATTGCTGAAATGAAAACTGGTGAGGGAAAAACCTTGATGGCTACTTTGCCGGTTTATCTAAATGCTTTGGAGGGAAAGGGCGTTCATGTTGTTACCGTAAATGATTATTTGGCGACTCGAGATAGTGAATGGATGGGAACCGTATATAAGTTCTTAGGGCTTTCTGTCGGCATGGTTTATCACGATATTCCGGAAGAAGAAAGAAAAGAGGCTTACAATTGTGACGTGCTCTACGGAACCAACAATGAGTTTGGTTTTGATTATTTGCGCGACAATATGAAATTTTCCAAAGAGCAAATGGTTCAAAGAGATTTGAATTTTGGAATCATCGATGAAGTGGACAATATTTTAATAGATGAAGCGAGAACTCCATTGATCATATCTGGACCTGCAGAAGAGTCCACGGATAAATATTATAAGGTCAATAAACTTGTTCCCAGCTTGAAGAAAGAAGAGCATTACACCATTGATGAAAAAGCTCGAACAGCATCCCTTACCGAAGAAGGGATAGCAAAGATGGAAAAAGATCTGAATATCGAAAACCTTTATGACCCCGCAAACATTGAAACCTTGCATTGCTTGAACCAAGCTGTAAAAGCACATGGTATTTTTAAAAATGAAGTCGATTACGTGGTTCGTGATGGAGAGGTAATCATCATCGATGAATTTACCGGTCGTATGATGAACGGAAGAAGATACAGCGATGGTCTGCACCAGGCTTTGGAGGCAAAAGAAGGTGTCAATATAGAGAATGAGAACCAGACTCTGGCCAGTATTACATTCCAGAACTATTTCCGTATGTATAACAAGCTGGCAGGAATGACCGGTACCGCAGATACGGAAGCGGAAGAGTTTATGTCCATCTATAAGCTTGAAGTGGTTGTGGTTCCTACGAACCGCCCCATGATTCGTGAAGACCACCCGGATGTGATTTATAGAACGGAAAAGGAAAAATTCAATGCCGTTATTGAAGAGATTAGAGAATTAAATGAAATAAGCAGACCCGTTCTGGTGGGAACGATTTCAATTGAGAAGTCAGAACTTTTGAGTAAAAAACTAAAAAAGTATGGAATCAAACACAATGTCCTGAATGCAAAACACCATGAAAAGGAAGCGGAGATTATTTCTCAGGCAGGGCAGCCGAATGCCGTTACCATAGCTACCAATATGGCGGGTCGAGGAACCGATATTGTTCTCGGTGAAGGAATTCCTGAATTAGGCGGACTTCATATTCTAGGAACGGAACGCCATGAAAGTCGACGTATTGATAATCAGTTGCGCGGACGATCGGGCAGGCAGGGAGATAAAGGCTCTTCCCGGTTTTTTCTTTGCCTGGAAGATGATCTGCTACGCATTTTTGGTTCTGATAAAATTTCTCCTCTCATGGAACGACTGGGCATGGAAAATGGACAACCGATTGAACATAGTATGGTTTCCAAGGCTGTTGCCAATGCACAGAGAAAAGTAGAAGCTCACAACTTTGATATCCGAAAACATGTCTTGGAATATGACGATGTGATGAATCGTCAAAGAGAGGTACTTTATGCTTTGCGAAGAGAAATTATCCAGGCAGAAAACCCAAAGGAAATCCTTCTTGATATGGCCGATGAGCTCGTCGATGACATCGTTTCTGAAGTAGCCCATGAAAAAGTTTATCCAGAAGAATGGGATATCGAGTCTTTAAATGATTTTCTTGAGAGACAGTTTGGTGTCCATATAGAAAAAATTAATGAAAAGGAATTGGAAATCGAAGGAAAGTATAAGCTGGAGTTAGAGCATTGTAACCGAGAAAAACTTTATGAGTTGGTTGCGCAGAAGGTATGTGATGCGTATCAAATAAAAGAAGATGGAATTGTTAAAGAATTGGAGATAGACCCCGTTGCCATGCGGCATCAAGAGAAAATAATAATGTTACAGGTTCTGGATACTCTTTGGAAGGACCATTTATTGGGAATGGATCATTTAAAAGAAGGGATCGGCCTACGTGGTTATGCTCAAAAAAATCCTCTAACTGAATATAAAAAAGAAGGATTTTCTCTTTTTAGTAATTTAATGGCAAAAATCAAAGAGGAAATCACTGAGTATCTTTTTAAAGTTCAAATACGGAGAGAAAGTGAATTCGAAGACGAAGATGTTATTGCTAAGCCAAAGCAAATGGTTGAGCATCGCGGAGATGTGGAAGGATCAGATAAACCTGAAACTGTTCGCCGAGAAGAGGAAAAGGTTGGAAGAAACGAGCCTTGCCCTTGTGGAAGTGGTAAGAAATATAAAAAATGTCACGGAAGTTAAATCAGGTCCTATAGATTTTCAGACGCTTCCTGGCAATCGATGCACAAGGCGGTAAGAGGCATAATCTGTAATCTTTTTAGACTAATTTTTTTTTCGCAAGATTCACATGCCCCATACGTTCCTTCGTTAATTCTAAAAAGTGCGTCTTCAATCAATCTGAGTTCATTCCGGTCACGGCTGGTTAGTTGAAATATCATTTCTCTTCCCTCCAGGCTCGAGGCAAGATCAATTTCATTGCTGAAGGTTAGATCCCCTACATCTCTTTCCAGCGATTTTGAAGACTGTATCAAGTTTAACAGTTCACTTCTTTTACCAAGCAACCGCTCTTTTATTTTTAAGGTTTCAGGGCCTAACTTAGGAAGGGCCTGTAGTTTATTTTTTTTTGGAGCAGATTTTTTCTTAACTGTAGGATTTTGCTTTGCTTTTTTGGTCGAAGCTTTTTTAGGCAATTTGCTTTTAGCTGGAGTCTTTTTAGACTGGGATTTTTTAGATGCTGTTTTGCTTATTTTTTTCTTTACGGGCGCTTTCTTTTTTGTTGCCTTTTTAGGTGGGCCTTTCTTCCCAGGAGACTTTTTCTTAGCCACTTTTTTCTTAGCCACTTTTTTCTTAACCGCTTTTTTCTTAGCCACTTTTTTCTTAACTAGTTTTTTCTTTGCGGGGGCTTTCTTTTTTGATGCCTTTTTTTTCACTTTACTTTTCTTCATCGCCATTCTTGAATCTCCTGTTTATGGGACTCAAAGGTGAAGCCAATTGCAAAAAAACCTAAACTTTCATCTATTTAGACGAAAATTTTTAGAACTTTATCACCTGCTAAAACAAAGTTCAAGCCTTTATTTTCAACAATCAATTTTATTGGGTTGTCATATATGTGATTTCTGAGACCAATTTTTGCCATTTTTGGTAAATTATAAAACGTTAAAGTTCATAATCAACTACTACCGATGATGAACATAAAGAACGCATTATTTTTACAACTGGCAAATGATTTTCATGGGAGCTATATGTTTTCAAACCTTCTTGATTTTCAAAATGTGCTGTAAGGACGATATCGTAGCTTCGGTCTGATTCCAAAAAGTCGGTTCCTATTTCTATAGACTTTAAAGTTTCAATTTTATTTTCCAAACTTCGGAGTGAATCTGTAGCGAGTTCCATATTTTCGGAAGTCTTTTCGGTTAGTTTGAACATGACAATATGTTTGACCATTTATTTTTCTCCAAGTGCAATTAAATATTAGTAGATTTAGTATAATAAATGCTGAAGCAAATTATTTTTTTTAAATATACTAAAATATATTTTTATAAACCTTTAATACTATTAAAATTTCATACTATGTCCTGGTGGATGGGAGCGGGTTTAGGGTTTTTGCGTGGGGGGCCTTTTGGGGCTGTTGTGGGTGGTGTCGCTGAACACTTCCTAGGTAAAAAACTGCAGAGAAAACTACATAAGAGCTTGCCAGGTATTCACAAAAAAGGGGATTTTATAACTTGCCTGGTAATTATTTTAACTCGAGTAGGTATGCTTCACGGCCCATTGAGTCAAAATCAAATTGGGGTTATTCACAAGTTTTTCCTTAAAAATTTGAATTTTATTGCGTCTGATTTTGAAGCAATTGATCCCTTAATCCGGGAAGTTCAAAATAAAAACCCAGATATAGATAGATTCGTTGAAGAGTACAAAAACTCCTGCAAGAATAATTACAACCTTTTGTTAATCGCTCTTTGCTATCAGATTTCTTTAGTAGAAAATAATTTAAACGAGGAAACGGAAAGTTTACTTAAAAAAATTGCTCTTCAGGTAGATATCTCTTATGACCAACATAATAGAATAAGAGAGAAATATTCTCTTGAGGCATTCAAAACCCCTTACAATATATTGCAAATTTCTTCAGATGCTTCAAATGAAGAGGTGAAGAAGGCTTATCGTAGTTTGATTAGTGTTTGTCACCCAGACAGGGTCGCTCATGAGGGGAAGGAAGCAGCCGAAGCAGCACATTTAAAATTTTTGGAGATTCAAGCTGCTTATCATGAGTTGGAAAGTGTTAGAGGACTTTAAGCTGTTTTTTTAGGATTATTATTTTTTGTGTTCTCTAATTTTCTAACGATGAGGGATTGAATTTTTCTTTTTGTGGAATCTTTAACCGTCAAACGGTAAGGTCCTGCCAGAATCTGGTCCCCGGGGTGAGGGATCTTTTGCAGACGGTCGATCACCAATCCTGCAATGGTTTCGAAGTCTCCTCCAGGGAGATCCCAATCCAATGATTCATTGAGTACACTTATTTCCGTACTACCCTCAATCAGGAATCCACCTTCAGCATAAGGTTGGTATGATTTTTCAGGTTTGTCATATTCATCCTCAATTTCCCCAACGATTTTTTCAAGCAGGTCCTCAATGGTGACGAGACCGATGCAACCTCCATACTCATCTACCACAAAAGCTATATGCAAACCACTTTGTTGGAGTTCTTTTAGCAGGTCATCAATTTTTTTATTAGGAGGAATATAATGTGCAGGTCGGATTAAGCTTGTGATAGGAGTGTTGTCCATATCTTGATCCAAAAGATCAAAGGCATTGAGAATGCCAATTAAATTATGCATTCGTTCATGAAAAACTGGCAATCTAGAGAATCCTGAATCATTTGCTATCTCATGTGCTTCCTGCAGATTGGATGTATCTTTTATTGCAGTCATTTGAACCAAGGGTACCATGCACTGTTCTGCAGTGAGTTCACCGAAGTTAAATATGTTGTGGATTATTTTTTTTTCCGTGGTGCCTAGGTCAACAGTTTGCGAATCCAGACTCAACACCTTTCTCAACTGGTCTCGACTGAAAGTGAATGTTTTTTCAGTTACCCCTTCTGGAACCCTGCTGGTTAAATTTTGGGAAGTATTGGACAACCACTTGACTAAAGGCCCCATGCACTTAGAGAAAAGGTTTAGGGGATAGATCATTATCAGCATCAGACTGTCGGCGCGATTTTGGAAAATTACCTTAGGTATAATTTCTCCCCCAAAAAAGACTAGAGGGAAAATAATTAGCATGGCTATCCATTCGCCAAAGTTACTGAACTGCTCAACCATAAAAGCAGTAAATATAGCCGTACTCGTTACCATGGCGAGATTAGTGCCCAGTGACGTTGTTGTGAAAAGTTTTTCGGGATTGTCCAAAAGTTTTAAGATAGCTTGTGCTCCTGAGTTACCTTCTTCGGCCAGTTTTTTCATTTTAATCCGGTTAACTGACACCATACCGATTTCGGAACCGGAAAAAAATGCTTCCATCATTATGGCTAGTAATACCCAAAAGATTGTAGTTGTAGGTTCCATTATGTTGTTTCAGTGTTAATTTGTTCTGATTCTTCCGGGGCAACCGAACGTTTGAGGAGGGTTAAGTGGAGCTTTAATATTCTTGAGCCCTTCATTTTTTCTACACGGAATTTAAAGTTTTCTAAAGTTGTTGATTCACCAGACCTAGGAATTCTGCCAAATAATCCAAAAACCAAACCCCCAACTGTATCATAGTCACTCTCGGGCAAATTACTTTCGAAAGCCTCGTTAAATTCGGAAAGATTCAAGCTTCCAGACAGCCTATATTGATTTTCAGTAATTTTTAATAGAGGTTGCTCGTCTTTTCGCATTTCACTATCAATCTCGCCAACCAATTCTTCGATAATATCTTCCAGGGTAACGAGGCCACATACACTTCCATATTCATCCAGTACTATTGCCATATGCCTTTTCAATTTCCTGAACTCTTCTAACATTTCCTTAATCATTTTGGTTTTAGGAACTACCACGGCAGGGTGGAGTATGCTTTTCAAATTTACTTTTTCTTTTGGTAAATGTTTAAGGCGGGTTAGGTCTTTTGTAAAAAGGATACCCAAAACTTCTTCTTTATCTCCATATACAGGAACTCTGGAGTAAAAATTTTCAACAATTCTTGGAAGAATTTTGTCCAGACTATCTTTGATATTTACCGTGAACATATCAATTTTAGGCGTCATAACTTCGCCCACTGTTGTTTCCCCAAATTCGATGGCTTTATGTATCAAATCTCTTTCATCCGAATCGATAACACCTTCCCCTTCTCCAACTTGAACCATAGTGCGAAACTCTTCATCGGATATGGATGATTCTTTATGCGAATGAGTCAAAATGCCAAAGTAGCGCATTATGCCTTCAGTCCAGGAATTGAAAAGTTTTTGTGCTGGTTGAACGATATTAGCAAAGGCTTTTAATGGAAAAGCTGCAAAAAGAGCATATGATTGGGCATATTTTAAAGAAATACTTTTGGGTACAATTTCGCCGAAGAAAAGAAGTAGCAAAGTACTAACACCTATTGCTATTCCCAGCCCTATGCTGCCAAACAGGCTAATAGTGATAGAGGTAATGACAACAGAAATACCAATATTGACCAGTTCATTGCCGATATAAATAGTGATCAGGAGTTCGCGCGGTTTCTGAAGGAGAGAGTGAACCAAGCGCCCGGACCGTCCTTTTTGTCCTGCCATTTCTTTTTGTTGAAGCGGATTGAGTGAAAAGAAAGCAACTTCGCAAGCCGAAAAAAAGGCTGAGCAAAAGAACAGGAACAGGAGTAGTAGCGACCGCGGAAATAATGAGTCGTCCAAAGTTTTTAAGAAACCTCAAGCTTGGCTGGCACTTGTTTATTGATTTAAATAAACCTGGGTGGCGGCAATTTTTTTAACCGGAAACTTTTTATTTCAAAAGTGATTAAATCCGGATGATTGGGGAAGAATTATTCTTTTCCCATTTTTCTTTATAAGAGAAACTTTATTAGATGACTCAGTAATTTCCCCAATATGTGTCACAAGTGCTTCGGCCTTTTTAAACTGCCTATATAAATTTTTAACACCATCGGATGGCAAAGTAAATAGTAATTCATAATCTTCACCACCGTTCAAAGTTAAAGGTAAAGATTCCCAGTTATTTTCAGAACAAACTTTTGAAAAGGCCTGTGATTGGGGCAATTTTTCTTCATAGATTAAAGCACCGGTTTTAGATTGCCTACAGATATGCTGCAGGTCCTGAGCAAGCCCATCGCTTATATCTATCATGGATGTGATTTTGCAGGTGGATCGGGTTAGTAGATGGCTTTCTTTTAACCTGGGAATGGGGTCGAGGTGTTTTTTAAGGAGATACTTTCTTGATTTGGAAGAACACTTCGATTGTTTGTTAGATAGTATTTTCAATCCTAGGCTGGAATCGCCCAATGTTCCTGTTGTGAAAATCATGTCACCTTTTTTCGCTCCCTTTCGGGTGAATAGTTTTCCTCGCTTGGCTTCGCCAAGTATTGTGATGTTAATGAAAAAACTTTTTGGAGACGAAACTGTATCTCCACCAAAAAGTTCGACATTATAAAACATGCAAGCTTTATGGATTCCCTTGTACAGTTGGTCAAGAAAAGAGATCGAAATTTTTTTAGATATTCCCAGGGTTATTAAAACTCTGTTAGGGGTTCCCCCCATTGCGGCAATGTCGCTAAGGTTGACTGCAATTGCTTTTTGGCCTAATTGCTCAGGCGAAATTGTTGAAGATTTAAAGTGAATATTTTCGACCAATGCATCTGTGGAGATCAATTGGTATTTGGAAGGGCTTGTAGAATAAACAGCACAATCATCACCTAGAGGTAAAATTGTGTCATTTGCCTGATGCTTGAAATTTTTGGATAAGCGTTCAATTACGCCGAATTCACCCAGATCTTTGAGATTTGCCATAACTGAAGTGTTTTATAAATATTGAATACTGATATGTTATCAGGCGCATAATTAAATGCCAACTGTTTGGCTATTGGGGTTTGAGAAGGTCGCGGGTGAGGCTGTCGACATCGAATTTCTTTTCAATTTTGATAGAAATTTGGCTGCCTTCCTCCAGACCAGATTTTTGAAGCTCGTGCATAAAACAGGTTATTTCTATATGTTCACCTGTTTCTGGAACCCAAATAGTCAGTTCCCTGAACTGATCGGCCTTATTCGGCGGAGTTGTTAATTCAGTAATTTCTCCCTCAAGTAAAATCATTCTCCAGTTTCCTTTCTATTTTAGGTGCAATTTAAGCGGAACAACTTGTTTGACGGCCTAGAAACTCTTGAGGCGTGGACTGCGAGTAGAGATCCGAGTCGATATCATATTTTTGGAAAAGCTCAGGTCGATCCTCAAAAGGATTCTCCATAAGAACACGCAGGCGTTTCACCTCTGAAAAGTCCGAATCTTTTAGGGCTTTTCCCAGAGCGTGTTGTACCAGATGGGTTCTCAAAATAAACTTTGGGTTGACTGCATCCATTTTCTTTTTCCGTTCCTCATGGCTTGTGCCTTCTCGCTCACAAAGTTTAAGATAATTTTCTAACCATGAATGCATGCCCGCATCAAACTGTGATTTCTCTATTTGATCTGGATAGTTTGCAAGGAGACGAAAAAAGTTAGAGTAGTCGAACTGATGCTTAATTAATAATTGAAACATTTCCTTCGTCAACTGGCTGAATTCTGCATCAAGAATGGATATTCCAAGTTTTCGTCCCATTTCTTCTCTGTAAAGTCCATTGAATATGGGTTGATATTGTTTGATTTCTTCCTGCAACTGATCCGAACCAACTAAAGGGATTAATGTTTCTGCTAGTTTGTTTAGGTTCCAGAACCCAATTTCGGCTTGTTGTTGGTACGCATATCGTCCATGGGTATCTGAAGAATTGGGTGTGTAGCTAGGATTAAATCCATCAATAAAACCATATGGACCGTAGTCAAAAGTTGTTCCTGTTATTGTCATATTATCAGTATTCATTACACCATGAACAAATCCGACCGCTTGCCATTTGGAAATTAATTGTGCCGTGAGGGTTAAGACTCTTCTAAAAAAAATTCTGTACTTCTCAGGCTCATTCCATAAGTCATTATGATAATTTTGAATAGCAAAATCTGCCAGGCGCTCTACATTTTTTGGCTGGTTGTTATAGTGGAAATACTCAAAACTACCAAAACGTATGTGGCAGTCTGCAACCCGCACCAAAATAGCAGCTAATTCAGGCTTTTGTCGGTAAATGAGTTCTCTAATACCGATGACAGCCAGAGAACGTGTTGAGGGAATACCTAAGCCGTTCAATGCTTCGCTTCCCAAGTGTTCCCGGATGGAAGATTGCAAGGTTGCTCGACCATCAAACCCTCTTGCAAATCGAGTGGGGCCGGCACCTTTCAAATGGATATCCCAGCTAATATTTTCTTTATTTAAAACCTCTCCAAGCAATAGGCCTCTACCATCTCCCAGCCTGGGGTTGTAGGAGCCGAATTGGTGACCGGAATAAGCCATTGCCAGAGGTTGAGCTCCTTCCATAGGTTGGTTGCCGCTAAATTTTTCGAGGAAGTCTGATCCTCCTTTAGAAGGGAGATCTAACAATGCGCCTACGGAAGGGGAGTAGTCCACAAGATAGGGATCTGTAACCGGATCAGGTTGCTTTTCCTGGTAAAACTCTGACCCCAAGTCGATAAAACGATTTTTAAATTTTAAGTTTTGGCAAGGGGGCAATGGTTTTCACGGTTCAGTTCAAAAAATAGAATTCTGATGTTCTACCTATGTCGATGAAATATCAAGGGAGTTAGATTCTTTTATTTCAAGTAAAGTTTTAGACAGGGATAGAAAGTGAGAATAGTTTGCTCGTCATGTCTAGAAGTGTTTTATTGAATATTTTGAACCAACCACATGCGATGTTTAGCATCTTTAGTAAGAAACCATAACGTAGAGCCGACTTTGAACAGTACCAGCCAAGCTGCCGAGTCTCCCTTTTGGCAGGTTTTTCTCTGATGCTTACCTTGATAAATTTCTTCTATGTATGAAACTTGATCACAGGTGGTGGAAGTCCAGTAATAATGAGCCCTATAATGATCGAAGATAGGGTTGATCCAAGATCTTTTACCGCTGGCATTGACAACTTTTTCAGGGGAAAGAAGTGATCGGAGTTCAGGTAAAGTAGGGAGTCGCCAATCAGAACTTCCTGCAAAACTTTCGCTGCTTGCATAACCATAGGCATCTTTCAACTTCAATCTTTTATCAAGCCCTTTTTTAAGCCAGCGGAGTTTGTTGACTTTATCTGTAATAGTTCCATCGCCATTATCTACGAATTCAGGAGTGGGTAGTTGTGGCAAGCCGACTTCGTTTACTTTTTTACATTGTTTTAACAAGGGGGCAGAACCCGGGCATGCATTCAATACTGAAAAATGATCCATTTTTTGCATCATCGTGCAAATATCTTTTAGTTTACATTTCGCGAAAGAAGGAACCGCCTGGGAAAGTAAAACTATCAAAGTCAAAAGCACGATTCGCATTTTCAAACTCCTTAATAGGTGCAAAAATTGTGTTAACGGATCAATCGGATCTGATCTTTTTCGTTTTGTTTAAGAATCTGTCCGAAGGATACTATACTTATGTTTGTATATAAATTAAAAGTATATCGTGTTTATTATCCTATATTGTCTCCAAAAGCTATTTTATTTAGCTCCACAAAAGCGTCTTTGCTCTTCATTTCAATAAATAAATCGGTATTAACTATTTGATTGCTAGAGGTGTCAGGATTGATGTTAATGACGACTGTTCCCTTTTTACTGAGATGGAGCGCAATATAATCATTAGTGGGTACGGCTCCTGAGCTTCCTACCAGAATTGCCAAGTCTATAGGTTCCTGTAAAAATTTTTTAAAATTAATTTCCTGTTCGGGGTGGCCAGTGTATTCCCCATCCCCAAACATCAAGATATGAGGGCGCGCAATTCCGCGGCATTGGATACAAGAAGGAAAGTTGGAAGCTCGCATCGTTTGGCTGTCTAAGTTGCATAGTGGGACAGAAACATCGTCCCAAAATTGATGAGTACAAGTGTCGAGACATTGTAAACGCCACATTGAACCGTGAACTTCAAGTATTCTATTCCTATCACACCCTGACATCAGGTGTAACCCATCGGTGTTCGTTGTATGGATGAAACCCTCACATTTTTTAAACCATTCGTTGATAATTTGATAACCCTTGTGAGGCTGATTTTCGTGTGCATTTCTGCGGCGCCATTCATAAAAGGCCCATGCATGGGGAAGTACATTGCGAAAGGCCCATGGACTGGCAAGATCTTGGGCCTCTAAATTTTTTTCTTTAAAGGGGGGGAAGTTTTTCCAATACCCGTCTTTGTCTCTGAATGTAGGGATGTTTGAATCAGCGCTCATACCCGCACTAGTTAACAACAGTATGCGCTTTGAATTTTTTATAGAGTCGGCAGATTTGTGAAGTGTTTCAAGCAATGCCATCCCATTCCCTATAAAATTGCTCAAGAAAGCTTTGCATGAACTGATGCCGTCCGTCAGCGATCCGTTTTCCGGTTTTTGTATTCATTCGTTCTTTTAATAGGAGCAGTTTTTCGTAAAAATGATTTATTGTGTGCCCTTTATTATTTTTGTAATCAGCATAGCTTTGATGGAGAACAGGTTTTTCATCGGGATGGTAGATAAGGCGGTTTTTATAACCGCCATAAGCAAAAGTCCGCGCTATCCCCAAGGCGCCAATCGCATCTAGACGATCTGCATCTTGTACGATTTTACCTTCTAAGGTTTTCATGGGTGTGGCAACCCCAGCGCCTTTGTATGAGATTGTGGATACTATATCAACAACCGATTCTGTTAGCTGAGGATCAACATCATTGTTGCTTAAAAACTCTTGGGCCATTGCGGGTCCTATGGAATCATCTCCGTTATGAAATTTCCAGTCAGCTATATCGTGGAGTAAGGCGCCTAATTCAACTGTTTCCAACTGAGCTTTCTCTTCGGTGGCGATTTTTTTTGCTAATGTCCAGACGCGAAAAATATGCCACCAGTCGTGCCCAGAACCATCTCCTGCAAGTTTGTTCTCTACGAATTTACAAGTTTTACTTATTATGGGATTAGTCATAGCCTAGTTGCGGGGATGCAGGCCACATTCTTTATGCTCGGGATTTTCCCACCACCATCTTCCAGCGCGGATATCTTCTCCAGGTTTGATAGAGCGAGTACACGGGGCACACCCAATGCTTGGGTAATTCTTTTTATGTAATGCATTGACAGGAACTTTGTGTGTTTTGATATAAGCTTCTACCTTCTCTTGCGTCCAGTCGGCCAGAGGATTTATTTTTATTAAAGGAGGGTGGTCAGTATCTTCTAAAACTTTTGATGTGTTCGAGCGAGTGATGGCCTGATCCCTTCTCAATCCAGTGACCCATGCATCTAGTTCTCCCAGTGCGCGGTTCAAAGGTTCGATTTTTCTAATTGCGCAGCATTCTTTTCGATTTTCGATACTTTCCCTAAAGGAGAAGAAGCCTTTTTTCTGCACTAGCTTCTCTACCTGCTCAAGGTTCGGGAAATAGGTCTTGATTTCGAGACCGTAATGCGAGCGTACCTTTTCCATAATTTCGTACGTTTCTTCATGAAGACGCCCTGTATCAAGAGTAAAAATAGTGATGGGACCTTTGAGTTTGGCGATCATATCAATAAGGATCATGTCTTCCATTCCAAAACTACAGGCGAGACCGGCTTTTAAGCCATACTGGTCAATAGCCCATTGAATCAGTTCTTCTGGAGATTTGGTTTCGAAGTCATTAGAAGAAATTTGCATCGTTTGGTTCTGCTTGACAGTTAAAGGGATAGTTTATATAAAAACTGCTTAACAGATACTTTTTCACGACCTAATTTAAAAATCAAGCTTGGATTTAGAAAAGCTCTCCATTAAACATATATGGCCTGCCATCTATTATTGAGAATGATCAATCTTAAACTGCCAAAAAACTGTGTGCTTTTAGTTTTGTTTTTATTGGTTCCGTTGCAATTTAGCAGCGCGGGTGTTTTAGAGCAGGTTGAGCAGGAGCTTGTATCACTCGCAGATAAGGTTCGACCGGCGGTGGTCAGCCTTTCTCCTTACATTGCAAAAGGAGCTATAGGGCAAGGA
>JAKUOQ010000050.1 GCA_022450865.1 Nitrospinales bacterium
GCCAACTTTGGTTTTATCCCGAATTACGGTTTTGGGTTTTTCCATAGGTGGTGCTGGGACAGGAGGGAGAGTAGAATCTTTTCTGCTATAGACCCAGCGTCCGTTAATTTTATAAAACCTGGAAGACTCTCGAAGGGTCTGCGGGGTACCGTCTTTTATATAATGCGCCACAAAATCGACCTGCCCTTCACTATCCTGCATACCACCTTTACTAGTATCTAGTATTTCCAGTTTTTTCCATTTGGCGCCCTGATCTACTAGATCAGATTCTAGTCGGGCCATTTCTTTTTTCTCTTCTGGATGGCTTGTTAATACCAGATACTCCCAGTTATTTTCAGTAAACGCAGTATAACGAGAGCGCATCAGGTCTTCCGCTGTATCAGCAAAACTGGTGCCACGAATTAAAGGACCGCAGCAGTCTGTGTATGGGAAATTAGAGCCGCAGGGACAATCTTTCATATAATTATTTCCTGAAGAAACATCTATTCTTCGTTTGAATAAAGAATTGAACTGCTCTTTTTCTACTCTAGACTCACTGCACAAAGCCAAATTTGGCTCACATATGCCTTGGTCTTCATGCTCATAAATGCGGAAGGCAATCATAGCCTACTTACCGCAAATTGGAGAGCTCTTTGACAAGGAAATCCTAATCGTAACAGGAAAGATGCGTTATAAGGCCACAAAATCTGTAACTCACCAATCGTTGGGAAATTTTTAAAGACTTCCTCTTTTAAAAGGAAAGGCTTTGCGCTGACCCTTGCGCTCTGCTAAGCGGGCATTTTGCTTTTCTCGTTCCTCTTTTTCTCGTTCCTCTATTGTTTCTTTTTTACTTTTCTCGGAAACTTCATCCGTTTTTTTTTCTTGATCCTTATTTTCCATAAACGACCTCCTGTTCTTAAGGTAGCCCAAAATCTCGACATTCTCAACGTTTGTTCAAACGACCACCTCATATAAAACTACAGCATATTTTTCAAATGGTTGTGGTAAAATTCTGATTATGATTGATCGTCGTATAGTATCCCATTTCAATTGGTTATACTTCCTCGCCATCCTAACAGTATCTGTGATCGGAGTTGTCACGATCTATAGTGCCAACCATGCGCGTCCGGAAGAGTTTTTTCGTGGGTTATACATCAAACAAATCTACTGGATCGCCTACGGTCTCATTGCAATGTTGGTTGCTCTGGCGTTGGACTATCGCTGGTTCAGCCGCTATGCCTATCTCATCTACGCATTTACTATTATCGGACTGGGTTATGTTCTGATCAATGGTGTCGTGGCGTCAGGGTCAAAACGTTGGATATATATAGGTTCGATAAGTATTCAAGTGTCAGAGTTTGCTAAGATAGCCATTGTCATTGTTCTTGCAAAATATTTTGAGTCAGGAAAACTTTCAGGCCAATACACCTTGCGCGACCTTATCACTCCTGCCCTACTAACAGCTACATTGGGCGGGTTCATCGTGGTACAACCCGACCTAGGAACTACCATGATGATCCTATTCATCTTCCTTGCATTCATTGTCGCCATCGAAATCGACCGGTTAACATTAATCAAGTTATTTGTCGGTGGTCTTGCTTTAGCACCAGCTCTATGGTTTGTTCTCAAGGACTATCAAAAAGCTAGACTTCACACATTGTTTAATCCTGAACTTGACCCCTTGGGTGCAGGATATCACTCTATTCAGTCTAAAATAGCAATTGGATCGGGAGGCTTTTGGGGAAAGGGATTATTCGCCGGCACCCAGAGTCGACTCAACTTTCTCCCAGAAAAACATACCGACTTTATTTTTTCCGTTTTCGCAGAAGAAACCGGATTTATTGGTGTGATCCTTCTTATTTCATTATTAACTTTTATTATTTTAAAAGGATTGAACATTGCCTTTCGCGCAGCAGACCGGTTCGGATTTTTTCTCTCCCTAGGCCTTATTATTTCAATTTCGTTTTATATGATTTTTAATATTGGAATGACTATTGGCATCTTTCCCATCACAGGCATACCCTTACCTTTTTTGAGTTACGGTGGTTCGTCACTCATAACGAATTTTTTTGCTGTAGGTTTGCTACTCAACGTAGAAATGCGTCGCACGCTCCGCTAAGACATTACAATCTACTTTACGATTAGTTTAAAGCAATACGTGTTATAATTTATCCATATCCATTATTAAAAAATAATTTATGTCTTCTGAAATATTCATTAATTCAAACCAGCGAGAAATTAGGGTTGCCCTGATGGAAAATGACCTGCTGGTGGAATTGTTTATTGAGCATAAATCCCAAAAAGGAATTGTTGGGAATATTTATCAGGGTAAAGTAACCAAAATTCTTCCAGGAATGCAGGTCGCCTTCGTGGACATTGGATTAGAAAAAGCCGGATTTCTCTATGTCGGCGATATTGATGTCAAAGATATGCTTGACCTTGAAGACAAAATAGATCTGCCCGTTATTACAGAAGATGATCAAGATCATCCGTTTGAAGACAAACCCGGCCGCCCCAACCACAATATAAAAATCCAGGATATCCTCCATGAAGGTCAGGAGATTATGGTACAGGTTGCAAAAAACCCATTAGGAACCAAAGGGGCACGTATCACCAATTACATCACACTCCCTGGACGTCATCTGGTTTATATGCCTACAATAAATCATATAAGTGTTTCCCGAAGAATAGAAGATGAAAACGAAAAAGAGCGTTTAAAACAACTTGTCAAAGAAATAGGAAATGAAGGGGAAGGCTATATTGTGCGCACGGCAGCCCAGGATGCGCAAAGGATGGATTTTGATGCAGACATTAAATTTTTCCATCGACTTTGGAAAAATTTGAAAAAAAATTCCCAAGGCGTCAACGCTCCACATTTGATATACGAAGACCTCAACCTTATTTCTCGATCTATTCGCGATCTATTTACCAAGAGCACCGAACGGCTGGTCATAGATTCTATATCAGATTTCAACAAATCTCTGGAGTTTTGTTCCAATTACATGCCACATTTATCTGACAAAATTACTTTATATAAAGACCCAATGCCAATTTTCGATCATTATGGCATTGAGCTGGATATAAATCGTGCCTTGGACCGCGTCATCTGGTTGAAGTCTGGAGGCTACATTATAATTGATCAAACCGAAGCCCTCGTTTCAATTGATGTTAATACGGGGAAATTTGTAGGGCATAGTGACCCAGAAGATACCATTCTTAAAACTAACCTCGAAGCTTTAAAAGAAATCGTATATCAGCTACGTTTAAGAAACATCGGTGGAATAATTATTGTAGATTTCATTGACATGGCTAATGAAGAAAGCAAAGAAATTGTTTCAAATGCCCTGAAACAGGCTTTGAAAAGTGATCGGTCGCGCACCCGTATTCTAAAAATTTCTGAGCTAGGGCTGGTAGAAATGACACGTAAACGCGTTCGTGAAAGCCTGATTCAAACTTTATGCGATCCATGCGATTACTGCGGAGGAAAAGGATATATTAAAAGTCCTTCAACCGTCTGCAATGAAATCATCCGAGAAATCCAACGCCTAGGTACTGATAATATCACCAATAAAAAACTTGAAATTAAAGTACATCCCATAATTTACGATATGCTTTTTGAAGAAGATAGCGGGCTTCTTGAGGAAATAGAAAAACAAAGTAACCTAGAAATCACTTTTAACATCAACCCAAAACTCCATCGCGAAAAATACCATATCAAGTCCTCATGAATAAAACCGGACCATATAAAACTATCTATTTTTTAAGAACCGGTCTAGCTGTAATGTTTCTGACTATATTTTTTTTAGGGTGTGGGACCATCGGTAAAGATTTTGACGAATCGCTATATGCCAACATAGCGAAAGGTACAACGACCCACAAAGAGATCCAAGCGATGTTTGGCTCTCCCTTCAAAAAAGGCGTACAAAATGGATACCCCGTTTGGACTTACGAATTTAATTACGTCAACTCCTTCGACACCGACATCATCAAGGATATGATCATCGTTTTTGAAAAAAACGGCGTGGTCAAGTCCCACCAGTTGATGACCAATACCCCTGATTAATCCTCTAAAAACTGATGCTAGGTTTCACTGAAACACAGTCGCGCACCCTGCATTTGACATGGATCGCTTTTTTTCTGACATTTGTTGCGTGGTTCAATATGGCTCCGTTCAACACAACGATCATGCATCAGTTAGGACTGACAGAAACTCAAATAAATATTTTAATGATATGTAATGTAGTTCTAACGATTCCAGCTCGAATCATTATCGGCACCCTTACTGACCACTATGGACCCCAAAAGGTTTTTAGCGGGTTACTTCTTTTTGCAGGAGTGGTCTGCATCACCTTTTCTCTTGCACAGAGTTTCGAGGGCTTGTTGATAAATCGCTTATTGATGGGCATGGTCGGAGGCGGTTTCGTGGTTGGCATTAAAATGATCGCAGAGTGGTTTCCTGACAATAAAATGGGCACCGCCCAGGGCATCTATGCAGGCTGGGGAAACTTTGGCGCTGCTGCTGCAACATTTTTCCTTCCACTCATTGCCCTACTATTTTCTACAGACATTGGCTGGAGAATTGCCACCGCCTTTACTGGCCTGCTTTGCATGATCTGGGCTTTTATCTATTTTCGATTTTGTCCAGACATTCCAGAAAGAAGTCCTGATTTTGAGACAGCCATTCACGGGGCATTTGAAGTTCAATCTAAGAAGGATTTAATTTTACAATCCATCGTTTTGTTCCCCATTTATGGAGCTTTAATGCTTTTCGTCTGGAAACTATCCGGTCATCCTTACACGTTAATAACTTCTTCATTATCCTGGTTACTAATCGCAGGACTTTTTGGAATATTTACTGGTAACATTATTCAATGCTGGAAGTTTAATCTACCGCGCATAGAACAGCCAACCCCTGAAGATAAAGCATATTCGTTCAGCCAGATCGCTATACTGAGTCTGGTCTATTCTCTTACCTTTGGTTGCGAGTTGGCTGTCATTTCCATTTTTCCGCAATTTTTGGAGACTACTTTTTCAATTTCCGTTGGATTAGCAGGCATGTTGGGAGCCAGTTATGCATTCATGAATCTGGTAGCTCGCCCTGGTGGAGGTTGGATTTCTGATCGATTTGGACGCAGAAGAACCCTTTTCGTTCTAATACTGGGAGGTTTGGTGAGCCACTGGCTTCTCGGAGAGGTGAATTCCAATTGGCCGCTTTCCACGGCAATAGTCCTTTCTTTATTCGGATCCATATTTTTTAAAGCAGGTAATGGTGCCTGTTTTGCAGCTGTTCCTTTAATTCAAAAAAATCTTACAGGAAAAATGGCTGGGTTAGCGGGGGCTTATGGGAGTGTCGGTGCGGTTTGTTTTCTTACTCTTTATAGTTTCGTATCGCCTCAGGATTTTTTTAAAATTATCGCCGCCTACGCTTTTCTGGTATTCTTGGCCCTGTTTTTTCTTAAACCATTCCGAGTAACATCTCCTAACTAATAAAAGGAAATTGTTTTATGGGATTTACCTGTGGCCTCGTCGGCCTTCCTAATGCTGGAAAATCTACTCTATTCGGTGCATTGACAAGGACCAAAGCTCAGTCAGGAAACTATGCTTTCACCACCATCGAACCGAACAGTGGCATCATACCGGTTCCTGATAAACGTCTGGATATTATAACTTCGTATATTCAAACCAAAAAAATAGTTCCCACCACTATAGAGTTTGTCGATATTGCGGGACTGATTAAAGGCGCCTCTAAAGGCGAAGGTTTAGGAAACAAATTTCTTGGTCATATCCGTGAAGTTGATGCCATCGCGCACGTGGTACGTTGTTTTGAAGACGGCAATGTCCCCCATGTCAGCGAAGCGATCGATCCCGCCTCTGATATTGATACGATCAATACTGAACTCATGATTTCGGATATGGAAACCCTGGATCGGCGAAAAACAAAAATTGAAAAACTCGCAAAATCCGGTGATAAGGAAGCCCGCTCACAAATGGAAGTGATTAAAAAATTGATTCAAAGCATAGATAGAAATATTCCAGCCAGAGCCATTACCGATTTTACCGACGAGGAAAAAAAATTTGCAAAAAGCCTGACCTTATTAAGCGCTAAATCTGTTTTATATATCTGCAATGTCATGGATCCCGGAGATACCAAAAGTGATCTAGTACAGAAAGTAAAAGACATCGCCAAACAAGATGGTTCGGCAGTGGTGGCCCTTGCTGGAAAAATCGAAGGTGAAATCATGGAGATGGAAGATCCCGAAGAACAAAAAATGTTTATGGAGGAAATGGGGCTCACAGAAACTGGACTCGATCGTATGATTGCTACTGGTTATGGCTTGCTCGAGCTTTCCACCTATTTCACAGCAGGAGAAAAAGAAACCCGGGCATGGACGATTCCAAAAAACTCTAAAGCTCCACAGGCAGCAGGGGCTATCCATTCAGATTTTGAAAAAGGTTTTATCCGAGCCGAAGTGTATAGCCTAGAAGACTTGGAAAAACACAAAACCGAAGCGGGTATAAAGGAAGCCGGCAAACTACGAATTGAAGGCAAAGACTACGTTGTTCAGGATGGCGACATTATGCATTTTCGGTTTAATGTTTGAAACTTATTTTCCCCAAGATGGCACCAGACAACGAGGAGGTTTATTCTGCAATACATCCAAAACGTTATCTGCGACAAGATCCGCCATTATATTTCTGGTTTTATGAGTGGCGCTACCGATATGTGGAAGCAACATCAAGTTTTCCAGTTTCGTCATACCTTCGGTTAAAGCAGGCTCGTTTTCATAAACATCAAGAGCCGCACCCGCAATACTCCTCTCCTTCAATGCTTCAACCAAAGCTTGATCATCGACCACCTTTCCTCGTGCAGTATGAATAAAGTAAGCAGTAGGCTTCATCATCAAAAATTGTTTTCTGCCAATCATATTTTTTGTTTGGTCAGTGAGTGGAGTATGTACCGTCACAAAATCGGATTTTTGTAAGAGGTCTTCTAGCGTTACAAATTCTGCATTCAAGACCTTTTCCGTTGCTTCAGGTATTCGATTTCGATTGAAATAGAGGACTTTCATATTGAATCCCGCTGCCCGTCGCGCTACCGCAGAACCTATCTCGCCCAAACCTATCACGCCAAGAGTCTTGCCAAAAACATCTCCTCCCAAATACATATTTGCTGACCATCCTTTGAACTTATTTTTACGGGTGAAAAGGTCTGCGGGAATAATATTTCGAGCGGCTCCCAGAATCATTGCCCAGGTCAAGTCGGCTGTTGTCTCGTGCAATACCCCGGGGGTATTGGTGACCCAGATTTTCTTTCCTGCCGCATGGCCTACATCGATATTATTAAATCCGGCTCCATAATTTGCGATTAGCTTTAAATTTTGCCCTTTATCTATTATGCCCGCATCAATTTTGTCAGATAAGTAAGTGACCATGACAACGCTTTCAGAGGCAATTTTTTCCAAACCCGAGATGGAAATAGGGTTTTCGGTCTGATTGGTTCTTAAATCACAATGTGGACTTAATTTTTTCAACGCTTTTTCAGGGAACACATTGGTGACTGTGACAATAGGCTTCACTCTAGACCGTCCTCTCAAAATAATTTAAGCAAAATAAAACGTTGATTTTAAAGGATAAAGTTGTTGAAGCCTATTAAAATTTATTTATCGTGTCACCTGAAAATATTTCCCTTAAATTTTTAATGATCAAAGTACTCGAAAAAGGGTTTTTATTGGTTTTGATGGGATGTGATTGACGCTTTTATGGTGGCAATGACCAACGGCTTCTAAAACAACCAAAATACTGGTATAAAATCCGTAAACATTAATCATTAAATAATATAATCCCTAAATTTATAGTCTTTAACCCGGTTTATAATTGAAGTAGAGAAATGATTAAAATTAATGAAATCTATTTAAGCGTTCAGGGAGAGTCCACCCACACAGGGCTACCTTGTATTTTTATCAGGCTGACGGGCTGCAATCTTCGATGCTCTTGGTGTGACACTGCTTATGCTTTTCACGAAGGTAAAAACATGAGCATTGATGAAATTCTTCAAAAGGTTGAGAATTTTGGAATCCACCTGGTTGAAATTACAGGCGGCGAACCGCTGATGCAGGATAATGTTTACACTCTAATGAGGAGGCTTATTGAAAAGGGATACAAGGTTATGCTTGAAACGGGGGGCTCAATATCTCTAGAAAGAGTGCCTAAAGATGTTATAAAAATTATGGATCTAAAATGTCCTGGCAGTGGCGAGCAAGAAAAAAACAATCTGGATAATTTAAAACTTCTTGCTCCACATGATGAAGTCAAATTTGTAATCCTCGATAAAAAGGATTATGAATGGAGCCGCGATATTATAAAAAAGTATAAGATCAACGAAACCGCGCACATTTTACTTTCCCCGGTATTTGACAAGCTGGAACTAAAAGAAATGGTCAAATGGATTCTAGAAGATCGACTTCCAGTTCGCCTGCAAACACAATTACACAAAATAATCTGGGATAAAAATACGATAGGCGTCTAATTCGCGATGCAGCAGAAAACAGGCCTCGCACCTAAAACAAAAATAAGTTTTCCTCGCATTATGCTTGCACCCAATAAAATCAAAACTTTTCAGTCGAGATTATTAAATTGGTATAACAACCAAAAACGGGAAATGCCTTGGCGTAAAAACCGTGATCCTTATCGAATTCTCGTTTCAGAGTTTATGTTGCAACAAACTCAGGTGAAAACGGTTATTCCTTACTTCAAAAAATGGATGGAATCATTTCCGACTGTG
>JAKUOQ010000051.1 GCA_022450865.1 Nitrospinales bacterium
AAAAAGCTGTCGGATTTTTTAGCTAAACCTGACTGTTTTTTTGTTCGGGCTTGTCGATTTTGTATCATTAGGTTTTGGTAGCTTATTTTGCTAATTTATATCAAAAGATTCTTTAAAGGCCTTTAAAGTATTTTCCATAAGGAGGGCAATAGTCATCGGCCCAACGCCACCGGGAACTGGAGTAATATAAGAAGCCTTCTTTGAAACAGGTTCAAAATTGATATCACCGGTTAATTTACCATCAACACGATTTATCCCTACATCAATTACTATTGCCCCTTTACTCACCATATTTTCTGTGACAAAGTTTGCCCGGCCTATAGCTGCAACCAGAATATCTGCACTACGTGTAATTTCTTCTAAATTTTTGGTGCGTGAATGACAAATTGTGATGGTTGCGTTACGTTGCAGTAATAGCATTGATACTGGTTTCCCGACTATATTGCTTCTTCCTAAAACAACTGCATGTTTGCCTGAAATATCAATTTCATAGTAATCCAGTAATTTAATAATTCCTGATGGAGTACAAGGCGTCAGCAACGCATTTCCTACCACAAGCTTACCCACGTTTATAGGGTGAAAACCATCTACATCCTTATTTGGATCAATTGCCTGAAGAATTTTTTCAGAATCAATTTGGTTTGGTAAAGGCAACTGAACCAATATGCCATGTATATCGTTATTGGAATTTAATTCTTTTATTAATTGCAATAATTTAGCTTCGGATGTATCAAGAGATAATTTTTGTTCAAAGGATTTAAATCCTAATTCGCGACATATTTTATTTTTATTTCGAACATAGACGGCGGAGGCAGGATCATCCCCAACTAGTACCGTTGCCAAACCAGGAACTCTTCCTGTTTTTTCTTTCAATTCCTTTGCTTCTTTCGCAAGGCAGGCTCGAACTTCTGCTGAAACTTTTTTACCATCAATCAGAACCATCTGTTCCCTTTCAAATTACGGCGATGAATTTAATAATACGCGAGATATATTAACAGAATTTAAAAAGGAAACGATCATTCGATTTCCAATTCTTTGATCAAAGGTCTATTGTAACCCCAAGAAAATTATAAACCCCAATCAACCATCGCTATTGGGGTTTAATCAGGTTTTGATCGAAATAATTGATGGACATTCCTGCATCGAGAACTACTCCCTGCGCATTGATTCCGCTTGAGCGCTCGCTCAATAAAAAGACAGCAGTATCGGCGGCTTCCTTGGTGGTAAGAGCCTTTTTTCTTAGCGTTGCTTTTTCAGCATAAAGGAAGGAATCAATATAATTAGGGATACCTGCAGAAGCAGATGTTTTAAGAAGGCCGGGGTTGATTGAGTTAAACCGAATTTCTGAAAAAGCACTGAACGATTTGGCTAGAAAACATAGTGTTGAATCCAGTGCCGCTTTAGCGGGTGCCATGTAGCCGTAATTTTCTGCGGCCATACGAGTGGTAGAAATTGAAACAGTAACAACGGAGGCTTTTTTATCAAGTAAATTTTTTAACATATCAGACAGCGCGATTAAGGAATAACAGCTTATGTCAATGGATTGTAAAAAATCTTTCCGTTTTGTTTCATGAAAGGGTTTCCAACCCTCTGAATAATTAGCAAACGCAATAGAATGTACCAGCCCATGTAGCGTTTTATATTCTTTTCCGATATCATTTTTTAGACGCTTAATATCGTCTGGTTTTTCAACATCGCAGATAAAAACAGGTTTTCCTTCCAGTAGTTTATTGAGAGAATCTTTTCTATCCTTAGAGCGCACACTATATAGGACCTTGGCACCTTCTTCTTCCAGAGTTTTGGCAATATGCCAGGCCACACTTTTTTTATTGGCAACTCCTAATACCAAAATGTTTTTATTTTCTAAATTTAGAAAACTCATATGGAGCACTTTTTATTCATAAGTGGAAAACTAACCGTCTGTCCTGTAATTTTCTGACCCATTTCCTCTCACGCTGGCAAGTCAACGAGCATCGCTGTAAACTCAAGAGTGACAGCAATTTTACCATTCACGGATGCCTTACCTTTCATATAAGCTGCAGAGCTAACAAGATCTTTTAATTGAACTTCAATCTGCAGAGTGTCGCCGGGGTTAACGGCATGCTTGAGCTTTATGTTGTTGACCCGTGTAAGAACAGGGATGCGACCTTCATTAGCGATTCGCTTTCCCATCATGATAGCACCCGTCTGAAAAATAGACTCAAATATCAAAACACCAGGCATGATAGGTCGGTCGGGATAATGGCCCCTGAAAAATGATTCTTCAGGATCAATTGATTTTTCGGCTTTGATTGTATCTTTAGTTTCTTCTGTTACTTTATCAACAAACAAAAACGGGGGGCGATGTGGAATATATTGAAGAAAATCCTGTGACATTATTATAGGCCCCCGGTTACCTCTAACACCGATCCGGTGATGTAAGAAGATTCTTTTGAAGCCAGAAACAGCACTGGAGCGACAACATCTTGTACAGAACCAAAGCGCTTTAGAGGGATCTGTTTTTTATAGGCATTCTTTTGTTCATCGGGCAAATCAGAAATGAAATCTGTATCTATAAAACCAGGTGAAACGCAATTTACCGTAATTTTTCTGCTGGCCACTTCTTTCGATAAGGACTTAACCAAGGCCACTTGTCCTGCTTTCGATGCAGCATAGTTAGCTTGTCCGGCAAAACCAAATTTACCAATCGGGGAGGTAAGGGTGATGATGCGACCGTATTTTTGTCCCATCATACACTGGACGGAAAGCTTGCAAATATTAAAGGTGCCTGTCAAATTAGTATCAATAACATTTCTCCAGTCTTCCGTTTTCATCATACCGACAATGGAATCAGCACGGATTCCTGAGCTGACAACAACGATTTGCAAAGCCCCATGTTTGCTTTCGACTTCCTTGAAAAACGTTTCTACTTTATCATAATGGGTAACATCAAACTTGTGAATGTCGAGATATTCTGCATGCGCTGAATTTGTTTCTATAAACTTTTGAGCTTCTTCATCATTACTCCGGTAGGTGGCGATGACCTTTGCCCCTGATTTGAGAAATGCTTCAGAAACAGCCCGGCCGATGCCACGCGTGCCCCCAGTAACAACAGCAGTCTGACCTTTAAAGTCGAATTTCATTGCACAATACTAAATTAAATTTTTGAAAGAAGGAAGAAAAGAAAGGAATTATCTTATGCTGTAACGAGACTTGGACTCCGTTGTCTCAAAAATTTATCTGTTTCATTAGCTACAATCACCCCATAATTGGCAGCTCCTAGCCAACCAGACATAATGATACCCACAGATCCGGCATGAAACAGGCCGTTTATTTGTTTAGGAAGGTCACGGCTGACCTTAAGTCCTTCAAACTTAGTTCCGAAAGACGTCCCCGATGGGTGCAGGGTGTAACGTTTAAAAGTTTTTGGCGTTGAAGCTTCAATGTGATCTATTTTTTTGCGGATATCAGGCACATATTTTTCCAATGCATTGAGGGTGGTTTGCTCCAAATCGTTTTTATCGTGTAGATATTCTTTTTCACTGAGATTAGCCCAGTCTTTATATCTTGCGTTTGTAGAGGATACGATGGAATATCGATCGGTTCCCGGTCGAATTTCAGGATAATAAAATGAAAAAGTTCGGCTGGTAATATCCTTACTCAATATTTTTTCTGTGCAGTACTCTTCGGCCTCAGATGAAAATAGAAGATCACCGACATGAGGAATTTGTTCACCTTTTTTAATTCCCATATAGACCTGACAACTAGAATTATTAAGCCGAACATTTTTTACATCTTTAATATATTCTGGGCCAAACTTTTCCTCACCCACGAGTTGCTCTATAGTCGTCTTGATATTGGAATTTGAAAGAACGGATTTACAGGCAATATCCTGACCGTTGATGCGAACCCCTTGCACCGCTTTATCTTCCACATAAATTTTTTCAACCATACAGTGGGTGCGTATATCCACTCCATTGTTTAAGAGTTCCTTTTTCATTTCCTTAATCAGGTGGTCGGTGCCGCCCTGATAGGTGAAGACCCCTTTATCCATAAAGTTCGAGAAGACAATACCATAGGTTATTGCAGGGTCATCAAGTGTTGAACCGTTCGCATATGTGATGGGTTCCATAAGGAATCGCCAAACATCGGTGCGGCCAGGAAAATATTTTTCAAATAACTCACGTGTGGTCATGACCATGTCATCGTAAAAATTCATTCCACGGGCGGTTTGAAAGAATTCGTCTACAACCTCCTTAAGTATGCCGAAACGTTCCTTAAGTATATGGGTGAAATCTAATTTATCGAAAGAGGTGTTCACAGAAAATTGGGGGTTATCGAAACGGACGTTTTTGAGTTGAACAACTCGGTTGGAGATATCTTGTGACCAGTATTTCCGAAGTGTTTTAATCATTCCACAAGGAAAACCATGCAGGGAAATATCCATGATATGCCCCCCCTTGCGCTTGAACCAAGTTGCCATTCCTCCGAGATTATAATGGTGTTCGGCTAGCAAGACTCTGTGACCCAGCTTGGCAAGGACGTTGGCAGAGGTCATGCCCGCCAAGCCACTTCCTATGACAACCGTGTCGTAGGCCGACCGAATATCTTTTAACCAGTTTCGTTGCAGTTGTGGTTTATTCATTTCCTTTTCGCAATTCCATTATTGATTACGCTTATTTCTGTAAAACGTGGAGATTGGCCATTGAAATACCACTCAATGTGGCCCCAATAATACCCAAAAACCCCTGATCCGTTCCACAGATAAATAGGTTGTTTACAGGGGTTTTACCATTTTTTATTTTACGTGGAGACCCATAAACTGCTCCGTTAAGGTGTCCGGTATATTTTTTTATGGTCTTCGGCGTAAACGAATCTAAAAATACCATATTATCCCTAAAATCGGGGAAAAATGTGAATACCGATTCCAGTGCCTTATTTCGCCAATGTTTTTTGGCTGCGATATAGTCGGTTCGCGGTAATGAGTTCCATTGGGTAAAGTTTGCCATATTGGTTAGTCGAATCAAGCCCTCTTTCAAGGGTTGAGGGTAATTAAAATTATTAGAACAGCAAAGAACCCCCGAAGTAATGCCGATCATTTCGTCAGGCACTCTATAGTCAAATTTTGGCTGGGTAGAAAAAAAGACGATGCTCTTGTCATAACCCAAATCCCGCGGTTCTCGATCGACAACAAATAAAGATTCCATAAAAGAAATCTGACCGGTTTCACAATCTTCTGTTTCATATAGATTTGGCGAGCAACGTTTCAAAGTTTCTACATAACCGATGGAAGAAATGACCTTCTCGCAGACCAACTTCTCGCCATTTTCAAGGTTTATGGATTCTACCGTTCCTTTTTCTGCATTGATGGAAGTTACCCCAGATCCCATTCGCAACTCCCCACCTAGTTGTTTGAACCTTTCTTCAAGCAGATGCAGTATGTAATGCATCCCACCCACCGGTTTGGCAAAGCCTTCGACAAAGATACTTTTGAACATGATGACGAACTGGTAAAAATCCATATCGCCCTCACGGGCGTTACCGTAATACATTAAAGGGCAGTTGAGCATGTCGATTAAAATAGGGTTCTTTATAAAACGTTCCAGAATAGGACGGGACTCTAAAATTTCTTGATCATTCAGATTTAGCTCGTCAAATGAAAGAATTTTTTCTACGAGTTTGTTGAACCCATCAATTTCTTTCGGGAACTGGTCGGCGACATCCTGCCGAAAAAACTCAAAATCATTGGTGAACCGCAAAACGTGTTCTGGAAAGCGGATCTCTGAAATATGTTGCTGGCAAAGGCGAAAATCGTCATGGCTAAAGCGCAGTTGCTTAAGAAGTTTGCCAAGGGGTGAATTACGCACTCCTTTCGGAGTGAAGTTGGTCATTGCATGTAAGCCAACATCAAAAGTTCGGTTCTTGCGGACATAATAAGAGTTCAAGCCACCCAAGACGGTGTGTTTTTCAACGATACAAACTTTTTTGTTAAACATGGCTAGGCGAATGCCCGCAGCCAATCCGGACAAACCGGAACCTATGATTATCGCATCGTATCCCATAGTTTATAAGTATAGATCAACTATTAAGGAAACGCTGGCAGTTTCATCTCAATAATTTGGATTAGATGGGGTTTTTGGGGTCAAAAATGCGGGATGGAAGCTCTAGCTTGCAGCAAGCCTGTCTTTCAATAGTGGTTGCAAATAGGTAATGCAACCAGCCAATGTAGCCAGATGTTCATAATCTTTTTCAGGAACTTCAATGTTAAACCGTTTTCTCAGTTCCATAACAATATCTAGAAAATCCATAGAGTCCAGATCAATCTGGTCCCTTAACTTGGTATTATCGTCAATTGAGCTGATATCCTCATCGGGAGCAATATCTTCAAGAATGTTCAAAATGATCTGTCGCACTTCATCAATGGTCATCAATAATCTCCTTAATACGCCTGATTTTAGTTTAAGGTTCAGTAGAATTCAACCCTAAAATCAGCGGTGAGTTTACACTGAAGAGTTGGCGGGATTTACCATTTTACGCGCAATATTTGTTTATTGGGAGAGCGGAAGGACTCCTAAGTTGAGGTTTTTTCTTCCTCATGGGGATTTTTCGCCCATGAGAGATTTCTGGAACTTTATTCTTTCGATACGACGACGTGCTTCATCTGAGTGTCCTGGGCTGTTGGGGTACCTGGCGAGAAAAACTTCATAATCTTCCAGAGAGTTAGATCGTTTCACCTGTTCAAAAATATTATTCACCATTGTTTGGATTTGTAATGCCACTTTTTTACGTTCGGGCTCTTCAGAGAGCTTCGAGATGCGTTCTAACAATTGAATAGCAGCATCGTAATCTTTATTCTCACGCAATAGTGTTATCTGAAACCGCAAAGTTCGTTTTAAATTTTCTTTAATTTTATGGTCAAAGGGCTCGAGGTCGAGACCGGTTTCAAAAGCGGAAAGGGCTAGAGATAACTGGTCGTTGGTATAATAAACCATTCCCAAATTGTTATAACCTCGAAATGACCTCGGGTTGTTTGCTAAAAAGCGTTTCCATAGACCTATGGAAGATTTCAGCTTGTTATTTTTTTGTTGCTGCAATGCCAAAGAAAACAACTCTCGCTCAGCTATCAGCAGGTGCTCAGGTAGCATTTCAAAATAAGGATTTACGGCTCGGGGAGGGGTGGCGCAAGACCAGATCCATAACAAAAAAACCAATATTGATAAACGCCAAACCGCAAATAACTGCATAAAATGAATACTACTCTAATTTATTTTTCAGTCAATAAAACTTGACTTGTATTTTATATGAAATAATCTTATCTTAGCATGATCACTAGGGGCGTTTTTAAACTGAGAGTCCTTTTTACCGGACGACCCTTTGAACCTGATCTGGATCATACCAGCGAAGGGAAGTGAAGCCATCTGAAAAGATACGCTGCATTTCCTTAGTCTGGTTTGGGATGCGGCTTTTTTTATATCCCCCCCTTTTTCCTTTTTAGGTTCCACTTTAATATTGGTCGAGTTTTTCGAAGACTTAAATAAACTGGGCGACTATTGTTTCAGGAGAATTTTTTCGTGGAATTAACCATCAATGGTGAAAAACGAGAGATTATGAAAAGCCAGAACCTTTCTGATTTGGTAAAAGAGCTGGATATCAAGGCACCCAATTTTGCTATGGCCCTAAACCAGCAAGTTGTTCCTAGGTCGAAATACTATTCCACTACTATTAAAGAAAATGATCAGATAGAAATCGTCCATGCGGTTGGAGGCGGTATTTAATCAATACTTTTATTTAAATGTTTGGAGAATATGAACAAGGATAAAGAATTTATGAAAATAGGCGACAAAACCTTTCATTCAAGGTTGATTGTCGGCACAGGAAAATACAAAGACTTTAATGAAACCCGGAAAGCCATAGAAATTTCTGGTGCCGAGATGGTCACTCTGGCTGTGCGCCGCATTGAGTTGGATAAAAATAAAGACTCCATTCTCAACTATCTCGACCCGAAGAAATACACCTTTCTTCCCAATACAGCTGGCTGCTATTCAGTTAAGGAAGCAGTGATGACTTGTGAGCTGGCAAGAGAGGCGGGACTTGGCAATATTGTCAAAGTAGAAGTAATTGGTGATGAGAAAACTCTATTCCCCGATAACGAAGCAACCCTGGAGGCTTCGAAACTTTTAATCAAAGATGGTTTTCATGTGTTGCCCTATTGTACTGACGATGTTGTACTCTGCAAGAAATTGGAGGATGCAGGGTGCTCAGCGGTTATGCCACTTGCCGCTCCTATAGGGTCAGGATTAGGCATACGAAACCCATACAATATTAAACTGATTTTGCAAGCTGTTAAATGTCCCGTCATTATTGATGCGGGTGTTGGCACTGCTTCGGATGCCAGTCGCGCAATGGAGTTGGGTGTCGACGGAATTTTAATGAACACCGCTATCGCCGGCGCGAAGGATCCATTAAAAATGTCCATGGCAATGAAAATGGCAGTGGAGTGCGGGCGAATGGCTTATGATGCAGGAAGAATTCCCAGAAAACTTTATGCTTCAGCAAGCAGTCCGATGGATGGATTGATAGACCTTTAACCTTGAAGACGAAATGAAGACATCACAACACAACGACCTTGATTTTTTGCATGTCTACCTCATTTCAGATTTTAGCGGTCATCAAACAACAC
>JAKUOQ010000052.1 GCA_022450865.1 Nitrospinales bacterium
CATGATCATTTTCCAGGCCCCTTCATTTATTTGAAACAAATTGGTTGAAAAGACCTTAGATGACAAAACAACATTGCTAGCTATAGTATAAATTTGTTCAACGCAAGATACCCAAGCCAAATCCTCAGAGGCTGTCACAGTTATATCCGAAACTTGGATATCCATATTTCCTGAGTTTTTAAAAATTCCCTGCCAACTTTCCATAATGGGTTCGAATCCATTTAGTGGGCTCCAACCAGGATGAACACAAATCAAATTACCCTGAGAACTCCATACAGATTTCATGGCATCCAAATCACGAGCATTGAAGGCCTTATAAAATTTTTCATTTACGGCTATTGCTGGTTCTTCTTTTATCATTTAGTACTTTTCTTAGCATTAAGGAATTTTTAAATTAACCCTTTACCAATATGTCCAATGCAGCAAATGTTTCATTCGATGCCCAGTTTTTTGCCCCATCAACCCGCGCGGCCACTCTTCCTTTTTTATCTATCACATATGTAAATGGGATGGTAAACGAGGGATAAAGCTTTTCTGCAATCCCATCCAAATCTAAAAGAACCGGAAAGGTCAGACTATTTTTATCAACAAAATTTTTAACCTTCGAGCTATCCCCTTTATCAAGACTTACAGCAAGCACGGTTAAGCCTTGCGACCGATATCTGCGGTAAAGTTTTTCAAACGCCGGCATTTCTTCAAGACATGGTGCGCACCAAGTGGCCCAGAAGTTTACAATGATGACTTTATCCTTATAATCATCGATTCCTTCCAGGTTTCCTTGCAAGTTTCTTAATGTAAATTTGGGAGCCAGGCTACCAACTTCAAAACTTCCATTAACACTCGAACCGGAATGTGATACTACAGAGTTTTGTGCGCGATATACAAATACCGCTATCGCGACAACGAACAGCAAGTAAAGTAATCCATGCCTTTTAAGATGAGTAGATCTTTTCTCTTTTAAGACGGTCGATTTCATCTTTTAATTTTTCCTGCCGAACGCGTTGTCCCATGAGCAAAAAGTACAGTAACGTAAATGCACCCAGAGAAATTCCTAAAGTTGTAAGCATACTGGGATCCATCCCTTTGCCAAAGCCTTCAGAAGAAATCACTTTAGGCTGAGGATGAAAAGTCCGCCACCATAAAACGGAAAAATGGATGAATGGGATATTTAAAAATCCTACTATTCCCAGCACCGCAGCATACCGAGCTCTCATAGAGCCTGGCTCGGTTTGTGCTCGCAACATCAAATAAGCAACGTATATTAGCCAAAGAATTAATGTGGAAGTCAAACGGGCATCCCAAACCCACCAGGTACCCCAAATAGGTTTCGCCCAGATAGGACCTGTTATCAAAACCAGAGAACAAAAAATCACGCCTATCTCAGCCGAAGCGTATGCATAAATATCCCACTCTCTTTCTTTTTTCCATAAAAATAGAATAGATGATATGAATACAATAAAAAAAGCAAAGAAAGAAAGCCAAGCAGAGGGTATGTGAAGATACATTATTCGCTGTATGGGCCCTTCCGTTTTTTCAGTAGGAACAAAAAGGAAAATGGCTGCCATAGCGGCAATAAAAGCGAAGCCCGTCAACCATATTAGGATCGAACTCTCTTCCTCTAAGCCTTCAGCTTTTTCCTGACTCATTATCGAGATTCCTTTGAAATAGCTTCTTTTAATAATTCCACATCTTTTTCTAGTTCTCGATTGCGTTGCTTCAGGGTATATATAAAATAAATGATGCCTCCCCACACAAACGCGTTTGCAGCAAACAGGAACCCAAAGTTATCCATTCAATCATTCCTCCAATATATGGTCTATCGTCATTATGGAAACCCCAATATAAATGATATCAAAGGAAGCCGTCAAACCAATCCACTTCATCATATCAAGAAGAGGTATTCCTTCAAGAAGTTGACCGGTCATCCTCACCACCCCTATTACGATGGGGATCAGTAGTGGGTAAAGCAGAATAGGCAACATAATTTCGCGCGTTTTAAGATTGGATGAAAGAGACGACAAGAGTGTCCCCAAGGCACAAAACCCCAACGTTCCTAAAAATACCACCATCAAAAGTGGACCGAGATGTGCCAAAAGGTCGATATCAAAAAATATCATAAAAAGAGGTAGAATAAAAAGTTCCATGATCGACAAAAATATAAAGTTGCTGATCAATTTCCCAAAATATATCGTTGTTCTATCTGCCGGGACCAGCATCAAGCCCATCAGGCAAGCATTTTCTTTTTCCAACATGAATGAACGGTTCAACCCAATCGTTCCCGCGAACAAAAATGCTACCCACAAAATTCCAGGACCCACCTCACTGGCTTTTACAATACTCAAGTTTATGGAAAAGATAAAAATCAAGATCACTAACAACGCAAAAATGAACATGGCGCTGAGCAATTCTCGAGTCTTCAACTCAGTAATAAAGTCTTTCCAGATAATCGCACCAATCTGATTGAGGTATAAGTTCATATGCAGATATTTAAAAAATTTTTATCATTTAGCACCAATTTCCATTATGAATTGGTTATCACGGACCGCATCAAAATACATAGCTTCAAATTGATCCCTTTCGACATTTTCAATATTTTCGAGAAACGCAAACCTCCCCTGCACCTGTAACGCAACCTTGTCACACATCTCCAAACCGCAGGAAATATCGTGAGTGGTCATTAAAATAGTTCGACGGCGGTCATGCAATCTTTTTAAATGTTCTTTCAAAACATTGGAGGCATGAAGGTCTAGACCTGTAAAAGGTTCATCTAAAAATAAAATTTTGGGATCATGAAGAATCGCCCTGGCAATAGACAGACGTTGAAGCATACCGCGAGAAAAAGTTCTAACCCGGTCGTTTCTTCTCTGGCTCAATCCAACTTCATCAATAACCTTCAAGGCTTGGTCCTCGGGTTGAGCGAGACCGTGCATTCGTGCAAAAAACATTAAATTTTCTAGTGGTGTCAAATCGGCATACAACGCGGTAGCATGAGAGATCACTCCTATCTCTTTACGCATTTCCGGGTTTCCTTCAGTGACATCGAACCCGGCCACCTTTGCTGACCCAGAGGTGGGTTGCGTCAAACCGGAAAGGATTTTTATCAAAGTGGTTTTTCCAGCTCCATTGGGACCGAAAACGGTTAAGAACTCCCCCCGCTTCAAATCGAAATCAATTCCATCAACAGCCTTTAATACACCAAAGGCTTTCCGCAATTTTCGAACCTCCATTGCATTTTCATGGGATTCCATTTAACTGGCCTGGAAGGAATAGATCATCGGGTGGACTTAGTTTTTTTTCGACTTTGTTCTAACTGATCCAATCGTTCGATTATCTCGTTGGCTTCTGCTTCCAGTTTTTTTCGAAGTTCCTGATAATCGGAGTCTGAAATCTTTTCAGTGTTTAGGTCGCACTCAAGTTCCTTGATTGAAATGAGGGTTTCCTCTTTCCGCACTAGTAGATGTTTATATTCATCATTTTCGGGATCGACAGTTTCCACTAGCTTTTTGAGCTGTAGCTTGCCAAACAGAGGTATTCCAACAAGAAGCAGGACAACCACAACGAAAATTAGTTCTAAGAAGTGGACAAATCCCATTCCTATAACTCGATCCCATCTAATTCATCTTGCAATCGTTTGGAGTATTTTCCAGGTGTTGCAGGTTTTTCTTCAGGCTTGCCCTGAACATCTTCCGGCTGTTTTTTTCCAACCCAGGTATAAAGAATTTTTCGAATGCCCACTCCTCCAGCAATGAGGGCCATAAATGGCATCACCCAAGCTGTCAGGTTGAACCCAAATTTTGTCGGAGCAGACAAAACTGTTTCACCATATTCATCCACCTGAGATTTAATAATTTGTTCAACGGTCAGACCCGAATCTAACATTTTTGAAAAATTTTTCCGAGTTTTGTCTGAGGTAGAGCAGGTGCAGTTTATAAGTACTTTTCCGCATTTATCATCGCATTTGCACATCAGTGCATTTTCTAAATCTTGTAGGAGCGAACCAGCATTTGTAACGACAGGAGCACTGGTAATAAACCCTGCTACTATAAAAATGCTGAATAAAGTCTTTAATAAGTTCACTTTTTACTCCTGCGCCGGGGAAGGAAACAAAGACTCTTCTCTGCGAAAACGTTCCAAACGACGCCTTTGCTCTAATCGATCAGGCCACATGGATATCATCGTACCAAATGCGATGATCCAGCCACCTGTCCACATCCAACTCACCATGGGGTTCACATAAACCTTAATGGTAGCGGACTCGTCTTCCCTAAAATCTGCAAGGATCATGTACAAATCTTCTTTCCAGGTTGAAAGGACATCCACCTCGGATACAGGTTGATTCTGTCCTTTATAAAATTCTTTTTCGGGGCGTGCTGTCCAGTAATGGCTGCCGTTTCTTTCAACTTGAAGTTGGGCAATGACCCGGGTTTTAACACTGGTAGCTTCTACTGCAACCAGCTTTTCATAGGTGATATCATATCCTCTAATCTTAAATGTTTCCCCGGGCTTGAGATGTTTTTCAATATGGGTTCCATATGCCTGTGATCCTGCGATACCCGCAAAAATCAGAACAACGCCGATATGAACAATATAACCACCGTAGCGCCTTTTATTGCGCCAGGTAACCGTTGTCAACGCTCCTAACATCGATTCTTCATGTGATCCCATTCTAGAAGTTGTTCCTTTGTAAAATTCAAGGAGGATACAAGTCATCACAAAAGCACAAAGGATAAATGCAATATAGGTATAATTTTCAACCCGACTCCCTAAAGGAATAACTGGTAGTAATGCTATTGCTGTGATAAAAGCAGCCGCTAAAGGTCTAAAGAAATTTTTTTTCAAGTTGGATAGAGTGGCCCGACGCCAAGCGATGACCGGCCCAATACCGACGAGCGCTAAAAGTGCAAGACCGATTGGAACATTGACCTGGTTATAAAAAGGCGGGCCTACGGTAATTTTTATTCCGCGAACTGCTTCTGAAATAATCGGGAAAATGGTTCCCCAGAATGTTGCAAAAGCAATTCCCAACAAAAGCAAATTGTTAAAAAGAAAGCTGCTCTCACGCGATAAAAATGAGTCTAGCTGGTTCTCGCTTTTTAACAGGGGAAGGCGAACAATTATTAACGCCATACAAGCAAAAAGAATAACGAAAAGAAATGCCAAAAAATAGTAACCTAAAGTAGCTTCATCAAAGGTATGAACAGATTGGATAAGGCCGCTACGTGTTATAAATGTTCCAAAAATGGTCATGACAAAAGTAAGAAGAATTAAAGACATATTCCAAACTTTCATCATATCTTTTTTTTCCTGGATCATTACGGAATGCAAAAATGCTGTTGCTACCAAAAGTGGCATAAAAGCAGCATTTTCCACAGGGTCCCAAGCCCAATAACCTCCCCAACCAAGCTCGACATATGCCCATGAAGCACCAAACAGATTTCCCATACAAAGAAAAAACCAGGAAATCAGTGTCCACTTTCTCGTCACTCGGATCCAACCGTCATCCAAATTCTTACTGATCAATGCTGCTACTGCAAATGCAAAAGGAACTGTGAATCCAACATAACCCAAGTATAGAGTTGGCGGGTGAATAACCATCCAGTAATTCTGCAAAAGTGGATTCAAACCGCGGCCATCTTCAGGGGGCAATGGGATGCGTTCAAATGGGTTGGTCGAAAAATTAATTAGGAAAAGAAAAAAAATAATTATTACCAACAACACGGCCATCGCATAAGGAACAACCCGAAGATTTTTTTTGCGGTTCTGAAAGTGAACCACCACTGTGTAAGTGGTGAGAAGTAGCGTCCAAAACAAAAGTGAACCTTTCTGTCCTCCCCAGAAAGAAGCGATTTTATAAAATGTATCAAGCTCAATATTTGAATAAGCCCATACATACTGGAGGCTAAAATCGTTGGCCAGAAATGCTCTCCACAAACAAATGGAGGAGATCATCACACAACCCCAGACGATCAAAGGAGTCTTATCGGCACTCAAGTAAAGGTCTATCCGGTTTCCGCGCGCAGCCATAACATATGCGACACAGCCATAAATAGCGGTTGCCAATGCCACAAGTAATGTAAATTCACCAATATCATTCATGAGAAAAAATAGTAGCCTATTACCCCTTTATTGAAGGGACTAGCTTATCTAGAAATTTAAGGGAAAATCAAATGGTTGTCTTTGGTAAGGCATCGGCTTTGTTCAGGCCGGGCTCCTTATATTTATCGGTATTCAAGGTTCCAGGATGCATTTTGCCTGCCTCTTTTTCTGCCTCATATTTTGAGGGGCAACTGGTCAACAAAGTGCTGGCGTGAAAGACACCGTCTTCCCCTAATGTCCCTTCCACAACCACTTCCCGGCCATCGGCAAACATGTCAGGCGTTACCCCTTGATAGGCTACCTTTAGCGAGGATTCCTTTTCCTCAATTGAAAACATCACATTTAAATAATCATTAGGGTCTCTTTGAATGGAGCCGTTTACCACATTACCTTTAACCTTTAATCCGGATCCAGCATAGGAAACTTTCTGGCTGAGCAATTCATCAACGGTAAAAAAATACTGTGAGGTATTGCTTATCCCCATAGTAATTAAATATCCAATCGCACCAACTATCAACAAGCTTCCCACTAAAAATCTTACTTTTTTATGCTTCATAATAGATTGTAATCCTTTGGGGAAAGGTAATATTTGTAATTATTTAAGGCTTTTTTCATAGTAGCATCAGGAATTTAGGCTTGTCAAAGCAAATCCATTGAAATCGAAAGCGGTATCAGCTGTTTCTTGTCGAAAAGCATGAGCTTATATATATAATAAGGAAGGAACTTAAATATGTTATTCCAAATCCACTCCTTACCATACACAAACCGCCAGGCCAATTCAGTAATTTCTTGACCCCGAAAGTGTCACGCTAAAACCCCGTAATTGTCTCATAAAAACCCTACCTAAAACTACACCTCATTTGAGAAAACCCTGTTTTAATAAAAGTTTAAACGATTTTTTCTATCCGAAAATTAAACACTTTTGCCGGATTTTAGGTTGACAGTTTGTCGGGTTATGATAGGATTGTGTTCTAAAGTGTCTTAAAATGTAACTTTATGTCATTTTTTGGCAAACTTATTAGGAAGAATCAATGAGCAGTTTTTTAGGTACCTACAATATCAGCTTAGATGAAAAAGGCCGTTTTAATGTCCCCGCAAAATTTCGCGGAACATTAGATCAGTCTGGCCCGCAGCTGGTGGTCTGTGCGATGGAACCCTTTCTCGTTGTATTTCCCCAAAAAGAATGGGCTGAAAACGAAGAAAAATTAAGCACTCTGAATGCGTTCAATAAAGAAGACCGTACCCGATTAAGAGAATTTTATTCACGGGCCACGGATTGTGAAATGAAGTCTGGAAAAATTTTATTACCTCTGAACTTGAGAGATATTGCCGGACTCAAAAAAGAAGCTGTGCTAGTAGGAATGTCAAAAACCTTTGAAATCTGGTCTCCCGAAAGATGGGGCGGGCAGCGAGGAGATTAAAGAAACGAGGCCTTCGGAAGAGTTTATCTGGCATCCAGCACCATCGGGTCGTTTCGAATAAATTATGCCAACGTACCACGAATCGATAATGAAAAATGAAGTTCTTCATTATCTGAATATTCACATGGAGGGTGTAATCGTGGATGGCACATTAGGGGATGGGGGGCATACAGAATTCATCCTCAAAAATACAGGGCCAAAAATCAGAGTGCTCGGCATCGACCGAGATCTGTCTGCTGTTGATCGGGCCAAGGAAAGGCTTCGCCCTTTTAAGCATAGGACAAAGCTTGTACACGGTTCACTAGAAAACTTGCAGGACCTTGCCGGGCAATCCGGTGTTACAAAAATTAATGGGCTTTTGCTCGATTTTGGTGTTTCCTCTCCTCAATTAGACACGCCTGAGCGCGGATTCAGCATTAGAAATGATGGGCCGCTCGACATGAGAATGGACAGCTCGCAAACAACAACAGCAGCAAATCTTCTTGAAAAACTAAAAGATGCGGAATTGATTTCTATTATAAAAAATTTTGGTGAAGAACGATTTGCGAAAAAAATTGTTCGCGCAATCCGCAGAGAACAAGAAAAAAAGCCTGTCATCACAACATCTCATTTATCTAACATCATTTCAGGCGTGGTCCGATCACCGAAGTACTCAAGAATTCATCCTGCGACAAAAACTTTCCAGGCATTGCGCATCGCAGTAAATAACGAACTGGAGCAAATAAAAGTAGTTTTGAATGATGCAATAAACCTTCTAGATGCTTCTGCGCGGATTGTAGCAATCTCATTTCATTCACTGGAAGATCGACTTGTAAAAACATTTTTTCGGCAAGAAGAAAAAGGCTGCACGTGTCCGCCCAAAACTCCAATCTGTATTTGTGGAAACAAGCGGACTTTGAAAATCTTAACCCGTCGCCCCATCTACCCATCTGAGGAAGAGGTTGCATTGAACCCCAGATCGGTTAGCGCAAAGTTAAGGGTTGCAGAAAGAGTATATGTTTGAAAAATCACGCCAATTAATCCGGGGTCGGTTTCATATTGCCCAAAAAGATTTTCAGATGTTCTTCTTGGCCTCTGTATTAATGATGTTGGCGGCATTGG
>JAKUOQ010000053.1 GCA_022450865.1 Nitrospinales bacterium
GCAGAAGGTCTAGGCTTTGATTTTGTAGAAATGAAAAGCGCATCCTGTTGTGGTGCAGGTGTGGTTTCCGAAAAGAGCCCGCTATTGGCAGATGCCTTGAACGCGCGTTCGTTCTCCATCGCTGAAAAACAGGGATTGGATATTGTCACCATTTGTTCAACCTGTCAGGGGACCTTAAAAAAAACCGAAGCACATTTGAACGAAAGTAAAGAGTATAAAGAAAAAGTCAACGACATCCTCGAAGAGGGGGGGCATCAATACAACGGAAAAACAAGAATTAAACATTTTGCCAACATCCTCGCAACCGAAGAGGGAATGGCAAGATTGAAGTCGCGTATCAAACGTCCTTTGACTGGATTAAAAGTTGCAGCGTTTTATGGTTGTTATGTTTTGCGTCCGTCCGAACGATCTGACTTTGAAAATCCCGACAATCCTACGGGAATGGAGGATATTTTCGCTGCCTTGGGAGCAACGCCGGTTTATTATCCAAGTCGGGTTAAATGTTGTGGCTTCCCCATCGTGATGATGAACAAAGACGCATCTTTAGGTATGTCAGGTAATGCATTGCAGGATGCGATCGAACACGGTGCCGATGTCGTTGCCACTGGATGTCCGCTCTGTCACCTGAGTCTCGATTCTTATCAACCGGAAATAGAATTATTGCAAAAGAAAAACCAATCCATTCCCATTCTGCACTTACCACAACTGGTGGCCCTGGCATTGGGCTACACACCCACACAACTGGGAATGGACACCCACATCGTCTCTACCCTCAAAATAAACCAGATCCTTTCCGGCTCGCATTCGGCTGCTCACTGACCGGTGAACAATAAGTATTAATAAGACGGCTTCTTTCCCAGTGATACGTTTGTCCATCCCTTCTGAATAGGATTTGTTTCTTTCCTCTGTTAATATCAATTCGTTGAACTTTTTTTGACGAGCCTCCCTTGATAGAAAACGCATTCAAAAAACAGATTGTTGTGCTTTTAGCCGGACTTGTTATGTTCTGCGGAATTTTGCTCATGCCGCTTCCTGATGGTATGACAGAAAGTGCACAGCGCATGTTCGCCGTGGTCGCCTTGATGGCGATATGGTGGGTCGGTGAAGGCACCTCGCTTGCGGTGACAGCATTGTTACCTCTGGTATTGTTTCCACTGCTCGGCATCATGCCTAGCAAACAGGTGGCTCCCAACTACGCCAATCATCTTATCTTTTTGTTCCTGGGTGGATTCATGATCGCTCTCGCCATGGAGAAATGGAATTTTCACAAACGTCTTGCACTGTGGATCATCTCAGCAATGGGAACGGAACCGAAACGCATCGTGCTCGGATTCATGATGGCAACGGCGTTTTTATCGATGTGGATTTCCAACACGGCATCGACGATGATGATGCTTCCTGTAGCCATGGCGGTGGTAAGGCAAATCGCTTTAGATGCTTCTTTAAATGGAGAAAGAAATTTTGATTCACAAAAACAGATCGAAAATGGATTGGGGCTCGTATTGATGCTGGGCCTTGCATACTCTGCCAGTATTGGAGGGGTCGGCACTCCGATTGGGACACCACCGAATATTGTATTTGCAGGATTCTACAAAAATCTTTTTCCGGATAACCCTGAAGTAAGTTTTTTTCAGTGGATGATATTGGCTCTCCCTATAGTCTTGGTTTTTATTCCAATAACATGGATTTATCTTTGTCGTTTTGTTTTGCCCTTTCCAATAAACCATATCGAAGGTGGGGAAAGCAGGGTCATTCAAAAAGAACTTTATGGGTTAGGCTCCATGAACCGGGGGGAAAAAATTGTCGCAACCGTTTTTTGTTTTACAGCGATGCTATGGATTTTTAGGCGACCCATTGCGATAGGGGAGTGGATACTTCCTGGTTGGTCGAACCTATTCGAAAATCCAAAGTTTTTGCATGATTCCACCATTGCTATGACCATGGGGTTGTTACTATTGGTGGTGCCGGTCAATGGTACCAAAGGTCTCATCCTGAATGGCAAAACCGAATGGTTTGCTTTGGACTGGAAAACGGTGCAATCGAAAACACCGTGGGGAATTTTGATTCTTTTTGGCGGTGGTTTCGCTCTAGCATCTGGTTTTGGAGTGAGTGGACTCGATAAATGGATTGGATCTAAACTAACCGGAGTTTCTGATTGGCCGTTGTGGATGACGGTTCTTACCATTTGTCTTGCGGTTACTTTTTTAACTGAATTAACTTCTAACACGGCGACAACGACAATGATTCTTCCTATACTTGGTATGGCTGCGATAGCAGCGACTATTCATCCATTATATTTTATGGTGCCAGCGACGTTGGCCGCTTCATTTGCCTTTATGTTACCGGTAGCGACACCGCCAAATGCAATTGTCTTTGGTAGCGGTTGGGTGAGCATTCCGAAAATGTCAAAAGCAGGGTTGATCCTAAACCTTATTGGAGCAGGTATTATAACCACAACGGTGTTGGTTTTGGTGAGTGGGTTTTTAATTGGTTTTTGAGTGTCATCCCTTTATAAGGTACGAGCATAATAAAAAAACACGAGCTTCAAACTGGTTGCCTTGTCCACTTTAATTTTGGTAGACGAGCTGCCTGGGCTTCATCAGGACGCGATACTTTTGGTAGACGCGGCGCCTCATGAAAACTTTCTGGGTCTTCATGGCCTTTCTTGGAGATGGATTTCATAGCCTCAATAAACATATCGAGGGTTTCTTTGGATTCGGTTTCTGTCGGCTCGATCATCAAAGCACCCTTTACGATTAACGGGAAGTACACGGTGGGTGGGTGAAACCCATGATCAATGAGTTCTTTGGCAAAGTCTATCGTTGTGATGCCCTGACCTTTATCGTTGAAAACGCATTCGTGCAGGGAGGGTCCAGTGAAAGGCAGGTGGAACGTGTCTTTTAGTTTTGCGCGGATATAGTTTGCATTTAAGACGGCTGATTGAGCCGCTTCAAGAATACCTTCGGGGCCGAGAGTGCGGATGTATGCGTATGCTCTTAGCAGCATACCAAAGTTACCGTTGAACACTTTCAATTTGCCGACACTTTTCGGGCGATTATTATTTAATACGTATTTATGACCTTTTTTCTCTACGACGGGTTTAGGTAAATAAGGTTCGAGAGTATCTTTGATGCAGACAGGACCTGCTCCCGGTCCACCTCCGCCATGTGGGGTCGAGAAGGTTTTATGCAGGTTGATATGTAAAACATCAATTCCCATTTCCCCCATCTTAACGATTCCCATTACAGCATTGAAGTTGGCGCCATCACAATAAACCAATCCTCCCTTGCTGTGAACGATCTCGGTGATTTTTAAAATATCTTTTTCAAACATTCCCAATGTATTGGGATTGGTCAGCATAATGGCGGCGGTTTCTTCATCCATGACAGCTTCGAGTTTGTCAATGTCAATAAGGCCTTTGGAGTTGGATGGGATTTGCACTGCTTTGTAACCGCAAAGATTTGCGCTTGCTGGGTTGGTGCCATGCGCGGAATCGGGTAATAAAACTTTTTTCCGAGGATTGCCTTTTGCGGCGTGGTAAGCCTGAATCATCAGCATACCGGCAAACTCACCTTGAGCCCCGGCTGCGGGTTGCAGGCTGACATGGTCCATACCACTTATTTCCTTAAGACACTCTTGCAGCTCGTACATAAGTTGCAAACTTCCCTGCGAGTCTTCATCTGCAGAAATGGGATGGTGTCCTGCGAAACCAGGCAAGCGTGCTAGGGTTTCGTTTAATTTTGGGTTGTACTTCATGGTGCATGACCCCAATGGATAAAAATTGGTGTCGATACTAAAGTTCCATTGCGATAACCTTGTATAGTGACGAACGACATCGAGTTCGGTTAATTCTGGTAGTTCTTTAATTGGATCACGAATTTCATCGGCGGGTAGCAGTGTTTCTAGTTCGATTTCTGGAACATCACAGGAGGCTAAGGAATAGGCTTTACGCCCTGGGGAACCCAATTCAAAAACAATCGGTTCCTCAAAAATCAAACCTTCAGTGGCTATTTTAGATTTGGGTAAGGTTTTATTTTGTTTGCTGTCCATGTTATTTCCATTTAGGTTCTCAAAATTTCTTTGAGGGTATTTATAACGATTTCGGGTGTTAAGTTATTCTGGTATCTATCATCAAGTACCACGCTTTTCGTGTGTCTCGGTCCCCAACGTTGGATTTCTCCGTGTTTGAATATAACGCAGGCGGGTTTTTCAACAGCCGTGGCCAAATGCATGATCCCTGTGTGGTTACATAAAATAAGATCGCATTGTTGTATCAGAAGCGCAAGCTCTTTTGTTTTTACCAGTGGTAAGAGTCGGGGTTTCAGCGTCATCTCCGCAATATGGGATCTCAGTTTTGCTTCTTCCCCGGGCCCATTGATCAACCAGATGTCAGCGATTTTATTTTTTAGGATGTGTTCTATTACAGCCTGAAACTTTTCCCATTGCCAGCCCCATTCAGCAATACGGGTTTCCGTTTTAACGAGAATAAGAGGTCGTTCTCTTTTGCCTGACTTCATGATCCCCTCTATTTTCATTTTTTCATTGTCGTTAAAGTAGATTTTAGGTTGTGAGATGATTTGCGGTACCCCCATATACTTAAGCAGCGCTAAATTGTTTTCGATTTCATGGTAGGGGAAAGTTTCGATAGGAAGCCGTATATTATATTTCCATGAATTTTGTGGATGGAGATAACCAGCCATCACTTTGGCATTAGAACACAACGTGAAGAATGTGGCTGTAGCACTGAATTTTTTATTGAGGGTGATAGCTAGATCAAATTTTTCTTTGCGGGAATCAAGAATAACACGCCAGAACTGCCTGCGTCGCATTCTAATAATCTTATAAATTTTAGGGTTGTCTTCCAAAATCTCCCCTTGCACGGGGTTTACCATCACTGTGATTTTTAAATGCGGAAAAGAGGTTTTTAAAGATTCATAAACCGGTGTTGACAGTATGACATCCCCCAGTCGATCTGAGCGAACTACAAGCACATTGGAAATTTTTGAAAAATCAAGGGGCAAAGGAGCTAAGGGAACATTTTTCTTGGCAAACAGTCCGAATAATAACCAGAGACTATTTTTTATATGGTACTCGACGGATCGTAGGAACTTTTTCATGCTTGAATTTAATTGTTACGGAGCGGTGTTCGATTCGGAGATAGCGATTGTAGATTTTAAAATTTTGATGGTTACCACTAGTCCAGTGGAAGGGCTTCATCAATGAGCATAACAGGTATATTGTCTCTAATAGGATATTTCAAACTGCAAGCTTTACAGCTGAGGCTATCCTCGTTAGTGCTCAATTCAAGATCGCCCTTGCATTTTGGACAAACTAGAATATCCAATAATTCTTTATCAATTGCCATAAAACCACTCCACTTTAACTTAAATATTACTTTTTTGGTTGGATCGAACAGATTCAAAAACTTCGTCTACAGTCACTTGCTTCATACATTCGTTGGTTCCCAGCGGGCACTTTCTTTTCCAACAGAAACTGCAGTCCAACTTTTTATATACCGTTATGTGATTCAACCCGTAAGCCCCATTTCGCACAGGATCGGTAGGTCCAAACATCGATACAGTAGGAATGCCCAGTGCTGCGCAAAGATGGAGCGGTCCCGAATCACAACTTACCAGTAGTGTTAGGTGTTTGTAAAGGGCCATAGATTCCTGAATGGAAGTGGGTGGGGCGACCCAGCATTTCTGTTTCATGGATGCAGCGATTTGGTTGATTTTGTGCTCTTCTCCTGGTCCCCAGGTCAATAATATGGAGCAGTTTAATTCAACCGTTATGCGATCTGCTAATTGCGCGAATCGTTCCAGTTCCCAAAGTTTACTTTCAAATCCGGCTCCAGGGTTGATACCAATGATGTTTTTGGAAGTGAGTTCGGGATGGTGCTGAAAAAAGTCTTCCACTTTTTTGTCCCGAATTTCAGGAAGAGGGAATTGTTTCACTTTGTTTTGGATTTCCAAGGTAGATTGCACCAGGGTCAGATACATATCTATTACATGAATACCGCCAGCTATATAAGGCGCTTTTTTATTAAAAAAGATCGAACTGATTTTTTCCTTACAATTTTTTCTGTGGAACCCAGCCTTAATGCGTGCGCCACTTAGCATGGCAATCACACCACTTTTTATCAGGCCATGTAAGTCGAAAACCACATCAAAGTTTTGCTGACGTAAGTTTTTTATTATTTGGATGATTTCCTTTAAGGTTTCCCTGTTCAAGTTTTTCCGCCAGGATTTTATGCGGATCGGAATAATTTTGTCTATGTCAGGGTTGTTGTGTAAGAGCCCCTGATAACGCTCTTCGATCATCCATGCGATGAAAGCATCGGGGTATGCTTGTCGAAGGGTACGGGCAACGGGCAAAGCGTGAACGATATCCCCTAATGCACTTAATTTGATTATAAGAAATTTTTTTTGACTGCCTAAGCTCATACGATACGGATGGTTAGGGTTTTATGTATTTTATAATCCTGCTATATATCTGATATCCGAGAAAGCCGATAGCGCTACCAAAAATCATTCCTCCTAAAACATCGCTGGGGTAATGGACTCCTAAATAAACTCTCGAATAGCAAACGATTAACGCAAAAACAAAAACCGTAAAGATAAAGGTGGTATTGCGAAAACAAAGACTCAATAAAGTTGCTGCGGCGAATAAATTGGCAGCATGGTTGGAAGGGAAGGAAAAACTATTAGAGCAACTGACAAGACCTGTTATGTGTTGTGGTATAACATGACAGGGGCGAAGTCGTTGAATGCCTTCCTTTAAAATATAATGGCCAATTGAATCCGTCAAACCTATTGTAATCCCGAGTGCGATAAGACAGGCTAACCCGCGGTATTTTTGGGTTCCGATAAGAGCAGCAATACATATAAGGCCCGCCAAGTAGAAGTTTTCCTTTACGGAAACAAACAACATGAACTTATCCATCGTTCGGGATTGAAAATGCTCGTTGATCCAGTAGAATAGCGAAAGATCGAAATCGTGGATAGTGAAGGTTCCTTCGTAAATGAGGAGATAGAAGTAATAATTGAATTTTATGAGGCTTTACGTGTTGAGTCAACCCCTTCGCGGGAGAGCAAAATTTGTAAATCTGTACTTAAAGGCTTAACGATGCTCTTTGCTTGTCGGGATAGACCTATTGGTTCCTAGGTAGCGGAACAGTTAATAATGGTTCTTTAGTGACGGTAGAGACTTTGTTTCTATAAAAGCTACCTGCCGAAGGCGAATTATAAGGGATGAAAAAAAATAAAGATAACGCGGTGATTCTGTTTGCGCGTGACCCTATCCTAGGTCAGGTCAAAACCCGGTTACGTTCTTCGTTCGATGATGAAACCATTTTCAAGCTTTATGTTTGTTTTGTTGAAGATAGCCTAGAAAAAATTCGACAAGTGGACAATGTCGAATGTTTCGTGGGAATTTTTCCAGAAAATCATTCTGGATTCTTTAAGGGAATTGAGAGTTTCGGTATGAGTCTTTTTGTCCAGCGGGGAAACGATCTTGGGGACAAAATGCGTCAAGCTTTTATCGATCGATTTGCCGAAGGATATAAGAAGGTTGTTATAATTGGTTCGGACAGCCCTTCCTTGCCTGTTTCATATATAAATAAGGCATTGGCTTCTGAAAAGGATTTAGTGCTGGGTCCCAGTACCGATGGGGGTTACTATCTAATTGCCATGTCAGGTAAGGTTTCTGAGGTGTTCAGTGGAGTCGCCTGGGGGACAGAAAATGTTTTGGATCAAACTTTAGAGAAAATTAAGGGGACGGGCGTTTCTTTAGAATTGTTGCCCGTCTGGTACGATGTAGACTCCCCTGATGACTTAAAGTTTCTTAAAACACATTTGGAACTTATTACGCATTCGGGTCTTTGTGTAGGCAGAAAGACCAAAATTTTTCTTGATGGAATATCTTTTTAATAAGGATGGTTTTTAAAAATGAAGCTTTGCAAATTTTCAGAACCTGAATATCAGAGTTTAGTCGATGTTCTAGTGAACCGATCAAGTATGGATTTATTCACTCAGGATGAAGTGGTTCGAAAAATTTTAAATGATGTCAAAGAAAAGGGTGATGAAGTTGTACTCCGGTTGACCCATCAATTTGATCATCACACCCTGCCTTTGGAAAAAATTCGAGTAACTTCCGACGAAATCAAGGCCGCTTACAAGGAGATTAGCCAGGAAGAACTTGACGCGTTGCGGGAAGCCGCAAATAGAATTCGTTTTTTTCATGAAAAACAAAAGCAGGACTCATGGACCTACGAAGAAGAGGGAATTGTTCTTGGGCAAATGGTGAAGCCCTTGGAGATTGCGGGGATTTACGTTCCGGGAGGCAAAGCTTCCTACCCGTCATCTGTTTTGATGAATGCCATTCCTGCAAAGGTTGCCGGGGTGGAGCGGATAGTGATGTGTTCGCCTTTTCCTGGTGGTCAGACGAGGCCGCATGTTTTGGTTGCGGCCGACTTGGCTGGAGTTACAGAAATTTATAAAATTGGAGGAGCGCAAGCGGTTGCGGCTATGGCGTTGGGGACAGACACAATTCCCCGTGTCGATAAAATTGTTGGGCCGG
>JAKUOQ010000054.1 GCA_022450865.1 Nitrospinales bacterium
AGTTCATCAAACCTATTATCTTCCAGTGCTTCGAGGAATCGAATGTGAATTTTTGTGATCCTCGATATTTCTTCAAGAGGCACACCCCGTAATTCACGTTCATGTTTTAGATAAGACCCGAAATTTTCAATCATGATCAAAGGATTTACATTTTTTGGATAATATTAGGTTGTATATATACTTAATATCGTGGTTTGATCAATAAAATGAACAGTTGTAATAGGAAAGGACCATCTTCTTTAGGGGTTACAAATGATTCTCGTACGAAAACATCTATTTACCGAACCCCGGGTCATCATCAAACATATTGTTGTAATCGCCGTCAAGAGAATCGTCTGAGTTAGGCCTACACCAGTCAAAATCGTCATCTTTGCTTTCGTCTTCATCAAAACTGGAAGCCTCGACTGTTTGTAGATTGGCCACGAATGGGCCTATATCAATAACACTAAAATCGCTACCACCACATTGGCATTCTGATTCCCCGGACATGAACTCAGTTTCATTTTTAAGAATGAAGGCCATGTCGCAATTATCGCAGGTATGTCCTTTATGAGAATTAATCAAGTTCGGACTCAAAAGCTTCTCTCGGCATTGGTTGCAAACCGCAGACTTTCCCGTTGTGAAATCGGAATAAACATTGTCGATGCCGCAAGCCGGACACTCAATCAAAAATGGTTGTTCAACAGCCATGGGGTTTAGGAATCAGAGCTTTCCGGAAATATTTTTGACATATCACCCATTTTTTCCATAGCCTCTTCTTTAGACATTTTGGTGATATCAATTCCCATGTCAGCCAGAGCGCCTGAAAATGGGCATTTGCTGGCACCACTCTTAGCTTCTTCACCTTCGGCTTGTTTTGCAGGCTTTTCTGTTTCAATTTTTCCGGCTTCTGCCATAATTATCCAATGCATCGATTCTATTGTCTGTTGCTTTTCAGTGGTTAATTTTTGTAGGGTTTCTTTGGTTTCAGGATGCTCCACTATCGCAGCAGCTTCCTGATACTTTTCCAAGGCTTTTTTTTCAAATTCAACAGCTTCTTTCAATGTTGCGGCAGAATTGGGCATTATCACTCCTCCTGAATAACTGGGGATCATTAAATTCTTGTTGAGATTGAAAAATATACCAAATTCTAGACCCAAATAGCAACTACTACTAGGTACCATATCCCTCTTTAGCTTTTGTCCCGAGTTGTGGTAACTAGGGCTATTCTCGGATGTCATTAATCCTTTTCAGGACAACACTGGTGTTATTTGAGTTTTTTGTTTTAAAAGGAGCTTAAGCCGGGCTTAGCTGAACCACGGCACTAAAAATCGGGGATTCAAATTTACTCTAATTCATCCATCTTTAATGGGGTCATCTAGCCCCCTTGTGTGGTAAATGACCACACAAGGGGTTGTTTCAGATATAGAAAGATTAAAAGCGGGACCTAATTCCCTCATCACGGTAGCGGGATTTTTATTTTAAATTAGTTCGAAAAAGTGTAGACTTCGACCTTCGATTGTTACCGGATTCAGATTCTGTAAATTAAAGTAAGGTGCGTTATGGGTGATGTTGACAAAGAAAAAAATTCATCTGATATTTCAGAGCAAAAAGAGGAACCTAGGCTGATGGAATCGTATGGATCTTTTCCTGTTTGGTCCCTTAAGTTGATTGATGCAATAACTCCAGAGTTTCTGATCTCCAAGAAACCTGTTGAGAAAAAAAAACTTCCTCAGTAAAAATTTTCTTTTCATAAATAATGAAACCCATTCAAAGGGCATTAATAAGTGTTTCGGACAAGACAGGTATCCTTGAATTCGCAAAAGAGCTTCATAATTGTGGAATTGAGATTCTTTCTACGGGAGGCACCGCCGAGCTTCTACGTAAAGATGGAGTACCTGTAATTCAGGTTTCTGATTATACCGGTTTCCCAGAAATGATGGATGGTAGAATCAAAACCCTGCACCCAATGGTTCATGGCGGAATTCTTGCGCGAAGGGATGTTCCCGAACATTTGAAGGCTATGGAAGAGCATGGCATACGCCCTATTGATCTTGTGGTGATAAACCTTTATCCCTTTGAACAAACAGTGGCCAAAAAAGGCAGTACATTGGAAGAAGCAATAGAAAATATTGATATTGGTGGTCCTGCCATGGTTCGCTCATCTGCAAAAAACTATAAAGACGTCACTATCATCGTCGATCCTGAGAACTATGGAAAGGTGTTAGAGGAAATAAAAAACGGATCAGTTTCTCTGGAAACTCGTAAGCGCTTAAGTCGAGATGCATTTGCTCACACCGCTCGTTACGACTCGCTTATTGCAGATTTTTTATCGAATCAATGGGGAGAAGATGAGGCAAACTTCCCACTATTTTTAAATCAACCCTACACAAAAGTCCAAGACTTACGGTACGGGGAAAACCCTCATCAGTCAGCAGCTTTGTATAAGGAGAGCCAGCCGTTACCGTCCCACATTGTTTCGGCAGAACAGCTTCAGGGCAAAGAATTATCTTTTAATAATTATATCGACTTAAATGCAGCATGGGAACTGGTGCGTGAACTGGGTTCGGGAGCGGTAGTTATTATTAAGCACACCAACCCTTGTGGTGTAGCGGTGGGAGAGGATCAACTAAAAACATTTATAGTAGCTAGAGAAGTAGATCCTGTTTCCGCATTTGGAGGTATTTTAGGTTTCAACCAGCCAGTCACTGCATTAGTTGCTGAAGAAATCCTCAAAAATTTTGTGGAAGCTGTTGTTGCACCTGGATTTGATGCGGATGCTATAAAGTTATTTTCGGCAAAGAAAAATGTTCGTCTTATGCAAATGCCAAGCGCTGATTTTCAATCAAAAGATAGTCGCTTTGATTTGAAAAGAATTGGAGGTGGGCTCTTGGCTCAAAGTCCCGATACTTTAAACTTTATTGAAGGCCAGTTAAAAGTTGCCAGTAAAAGAGAGCCCAATGCTCGTGAAATGGAAGATATGAAGTTTGCTTGGTTGGTGGCGAAACATGTAAAGTCCAATGCAATTGTTTACGCAAAAGACAAAGAGATTTTAGGTATAGGGGCAGGTCAGATGAGTCGGGTCGATTCAGCTCGAGTTGCTGTTGAAAAAGCTCATAAATCCCTTTCAGGGGCAGTAATGGCTTCCGATGCATTTTTCCCCTTCAGAGACTCAGTTGATGAAGCCGCAAAAAATGGAATTTCAGCTATCATTTCTCCAGGAGGTTCTATCCGCGATGAGGAAGTTTTGCAGGCAGCTAAAGAGCACAATATAGCAATGGTTTTTACGGGTATCCGCCACTTTAAGCATTAAACCTTAGCAGTACCCATTCACAAACCGAAGGTTGTTTTTTTGTTTAAAGAAGAGTTAAGAGGAATGACTCGAAGTTATAATGGCTTTTAAGTGAAACAGCTTAAGGCAAGGTATTTTTTTCTTCTCTATTAAAATTTTCAGTAAGCACAGTTATTGCGGTTGCTAACTGTTTTATCTCTGTATTGGATTTAATCTCGGGCAATTCGGTTTTTCCTTTTTCCTCAGCAAATTGCACTAGTTTTTTTAAAGGTCGAATCACCATGCTTATCGTATAAAGTCCACCAATTACACAAATGATACTCCCAAAAATCGCCATTCCTATCATTTCATTTTTCAATTGATTGGCACTACGCACGACCCGATCTTTTAACAATTTCAATTGATCCGGTTGCATGGTTTCGGTGTTCATGGTTGCGACAATGCGCTCAACTTGTCCTAATTGGACATAAAGGAAAAATGCCGCGTAACCCAAACAGGAGATGACCACGATATAACCTGTCATCAAGAGATTGATTATGCTTTTCTTTTCGCCTGGAAGTTCGTCCCGAAAGATAGAATTTTTTTTCATATCGATTTTACCTTTTTCTAATAATAAAAGGATTGGTTAACCTGGCTTATTTTTAAGTTTTGCCTTATTGAAAGCTTGATGAAGGCGTGCCCAATTAAAAGCAGAACCGGGATCATATTTGCATTCAAGACCGGTGGAACCATTTTGAACATGGCAGTGTCCCAATACCCCGGCAAAACGCGAATAATTTTTTAGTCGATCCAAGGGATGCCGCCCTGTTTTTTTATCAAAGGGAACTCTTAATTTGATTGCAGGTAACAACTTGTTCAACCCAATACACAGTTTTACCAATGATTCATATTGTTGTTCTGTGAAATCCCACATCCTCACGATTTTCCCATTAATTTTTTTGCTGAAATAGCCTCTATCACCATATGTTCGATCCGGTACTGCGTTGAACGGATTTTTCAAAATTTTAGCTTTGTATTCTCTAGGAAGAACCAGCTTCCAATCCTTTCCAGCTTTCTTATACTTATCTTTTTTTGTAGGATAATATTCCGATTCCGTTGCCAGCGCCTCCCATGATAGATTCGAGATTTCAATATGTATAGCTCGTTCGTTCCCTTTTCTATCGTCAGCTGGGGCGGTATTGGTTTTCCAGTATAAGTCACAAGTTTGGAAAATAGTTCCATCTATGTCCAGATAAAAATGACTTCCCTTAAATGGACTTTCTTCCATCAGTTGGTGGCAGTGGTAGGAGGTGTAGCAAACATCGTAATGGAGAACCAGTTGATGAACGTTTTTTGTTAGCTCACGATATGCGGTTTGAGAGTTTTTTATTTTATAACTTTTATATTCTTGACTAGGAGCATCGTTTAAAGGGAGATTATGTTGACTGCAATTCTTGCGTCCCCGTGGGTTAGGGCATAAAAACCCTTGTTTTTCTGACCATGAAACAACGCGGGTACCAATATCCACAGTCTGTTCGCAGGCAATGATATTTTGATTCATGGTAAATGGGTATGAGAGTCAGGAAGTCACGAATTATTTTCTGTTGTACCGCCCCAATGCAATTTTTTTCTTAATAATTGATAATAATCTTTACCTGGAGCCTGAACAAGCTTTACAGGAATTTCTGCCTTTTTTGCTTCTAAGATATCTCCTGATTTTATGGTATATCCCGTCTGCCCATCCAGGGTTATTCTTACATCCCCCTCTTCATTTCTTGTTGTGAGTTGAACTTTAATGGTCGATGAGTCGGGAATCACTATCGATCTGTTTGTCAGTGCAAATGGACAAATAGGACTTAGCACCAAAGCTCGCATACTGGGGTGAATAATTGGTCCTCCTGCTGATAGAGAGTATGCTGTGGAACCGGTAGGAGAGGCAATGATTAGGCCATCTGCGCGATAAGAGGTCATATACTGATCATCGACAAAAACTTTTAGGTTTACGATTCTTGCTAGGGCACCTTTATTTATTACGATATCATTGAGTACATTAAAGTCTTCAATTTTCTCCCCATCCCTTAAGATACTAGCATTTAAAAGCATGCGATTTTCGATTTCGCATTTTCCATCTAATACCAATTCCAGAGTGGGATAAAAATCGCCCATAGTAGTTTCTGTTAGGAACCCCAGGCTACCCAAATTGACACCCAGGATGGGAACCTTATTCGGGTGAGCGATACCGGCGACATTGAGTAAGGTTCCGTCACCACCTAAAACTATTAAGAGATCGGAGCTCGAAGCTACCTCTTCTTTGGAGATAGAAGTATTTTTTCCTATAAGATCAGCGGTATCTGGTTCTAAATATACCTTACAGTTTTTGGACTCTAACCATTTAGAAAGTTCGCTGACAATTGTAGGGTCTATATTTGGTTTTTGCTTGCAGAATATTCCGATCTTTTTCATAAGTTCACCCTGATATTCAAATCCGTCTTGGCGAAGCTAACAATATGGTTGGTTGGAAAAGCACCAACGATACTAATTTAAAAATGTATAAGGAGATACTGTCAGATTGGTTTGAAGACATGAAAGCTTAAAGCTTGCCAAAGTCTTCCGGTTTTATTTTATTCAACCAATCTTGCCATTGTTTTTCATCATCCGTATTTGTTTTGTCTGGATCAGGAAGATCTAGACTCTTTGCGGCTTCGATTACTTTTTCTTCTACAAATATAGGTGACTTGGTCCTCAAAGCTAGGGCGATGGCATCGGAAGGCCGGGAATCGATGGAGAGAGTCATGTCTCCACAAACTACAGATATGACCGCATAAAAAGTATTATCTTTTAGTTCATTAACCAGGATGTGGTTCACCTCTGCTTTCATATTCAGGATCAGGTTTTTCAACAGATCATGGGTCATGGGACGTGGCGTGGAAATATTTTCTATTTCGAGGGCGATTGCGTTGGCCTCAAAATAACCGACCCAGATTGGTAATGCTTTTGCGCCCGTCGAATCTTTTAAAATAATGATGGGCATGTTAGTGAGCGGGTCTAAAGTCAGCCCCTCAACTTTCATTTCAACCATTTCCCTTAGCCTCAGGTAAGTGTGCAATAAATAATAGGATACTTATATCTTAACAGTTCGTATGAAGGCAAATCGGATTAAAGAATTCCTTAAAAATTATAGCTGAACCTTAAAAAATTGTCTAATAGCAGGTTTTATAGACATTACGTTTTAAATTGAAGTTTTATTTTTAAACCGGCTAAAAATCAATTATCTACTTTATGATCTTTAAGAACTTTGAGCAGGGTCTCCCGTATCGCCTCGGGGATTTCTACTTGATTCAAGGTGTTTCGGCAGATCTTGGTTGTCGATTTGTATGTGTTCAAAAATGAAATGCAGGGAGGACAATCCTGAAAATGTTCTTCGAGGGATTTTGTGGTTTCTTGGTCCAGATCACCTTCAAGGTAATCGTAAAGCAGGTCAAGGCACTCTTTACAACAAATCATTTTTCCGCCTTCCGAGATGAAAATTCTTCAAAATAGTACGAAAGTTTTTTTCTTAAAAACAACCTAGCACGATGTAATCTTGATTTCACAGCTGGAACCGTCAAGTCCAGAATCTCCCCTGTTTTTTCTGTAGAGAGACCTTCTACATCTCGTAATAAAAAAACTACTTTTTCTTTTTCAGGAAGAAGGTCGACCGCCTTGTTAATAACATCGCGGGTTTCAGTGTTAAACATTAACGATTCTGTGTTTTCTGACCAATCCTGAATTTTTTCTTGTTGAAACCCTGCTCCATTAAACGAAGGCATCAACTCATCTATAGATATATTAGGTTCTTTCTTTTTACTACGCAGTTTCATATAGCTGGTATTTAACGTGATCCGATAAACCCAACTCGAGAAAGCTGATTTACCCTGAAACATCTTAATCTTGCGGAAGAGAGTCAGGAGAACTTCCTGAGTCACATCCTGTGCATCCATTTGGTTGCGTGTTAAATTGAAACTGAGACCGTAAATCTTTTTTTGATAAATTTCAGCTATTTTGTCATAAGCTTTTAGATTTCCTCCTTGAAACTCGCGAACCAAGGACTCTTCAATTTCTTTATCTTTTTTGGGCTGAGAAAAAGACATATTTAGCAATTAGATTTAAAATATGAGTAAGGCGTGTATCTCTTTTTGCCAAAACACCTCTAATAATTGCTATTCCGCCCATCTTATTTGTATAAGATGCTCGGAATAACAAAGCGATTCAATTTGGAGGTGTTGGCAGAGTTTTTTCTATGGAGGGCCGCTGGGTTCAAGCAAAAAGCAATTAGACTCGGATTATTTTTTATCCGGTTCTGTCGTCGAAGCAACGGGGTTTTCGTCAGGATTGGTACCTTCAGCAGGTTGTTCTCCTTCAGCAGGTTGTTCTCCTTCAGCAGAATCACCTTCACCTATAGCGCCTTCTGCAGTGGAGCCTTCAGGCAACTCTTCATTTTCTTGTTCCGCATCCTTCATAGATTTTTTAAAGTTCCGAATGCTGTTACCAAAGGCACTACCAATTTCAGGAAGCTTGCCCGCTCCGAAGATAATCATAATTATGACCAAAATGATCATTAATTCTGGAAAACCAATTCCCATCATAGCGAAAATCCCTTTATTTATTTTGAGAAACGCAAAATTATAACATTAAACCGAGGCCATGCAAACCCCAATAATTGAATGGAATAAACATTAGGTTATGATACAATTTTGCTTTTAATTTTGAGATTAAAACTAGGGGCTCTCATAGGTAACATGTAACATTTTATTGCTGTTATCTGGACAGCCCCTAATTTTAAATTAGATATTTAGGAAAAAAAGCTATGAGATTTTTGCTTGCTGCAGTCACCGCTCTTTTTCTGACTTTCTCAACCCACGGTAACGTTGTCGATGCCGATAGTTTCTCTAAACGGTTTAAGAAAGGGACGCAAAACTTTGGCGCCCAAATTGGGTGGGGTTATACTTTCGATCTGCC
>JAKUOQ010000055.1 GCA_022450865.1 Nitrospinales bacterium
AAAGATTGTTAAAGTTTTACCTATAATACCCTGCCTATCGTCAAAAAATTCTAATTTATTATAATTTTAAGCCCTTTTGCTACTTATCAATGAAGGATTCGGGCTTTTGATATTTAATTCAGCTTAAACCTTCCGATTAGTTGTTATAATTTAGTAATATAAATAATAAATCTCCAAATTCCAAATTTTGCGAATATATTGAATTCACCCAAGACAATACTTGTAGGGATTAAATTACCTGGAAAACTTTCTTCGTCAGAAATTTTATTAGACGAGCTAAAAGGTCTTGCCGTAACTGCCGAATATGATCCAGTCGCAGAATTGACGCAGCGATTGAATGAAATAAACCCTAAAACATTTATAGGACGCGGGAAAGTAGAAGAGTTAAAACATGCAGTTATCCATCATTCGCCCGAAGTCGTAATCTTTGACGAGGAGTTATCTCCTCGGCAAAATCGTGAATTGGAAAAAATATTAAAATGCAGGGTGATAGACCGCCCCTGGTTGATTCTTGAAATTTTTAGCCACCATGCCCGCACACGGGAGGCCAAGACGCAGGTCGAACTTGCCCGGTTGAAGTACGCTCTCCCAAGACTTACTAAAATGTGGGGGCACCTTTCTCGGCAAAGAGGCGGAATCGGTATGAAGGATGTTGGTGAAACCCAGATCCAACTGGATCAGAGAATGATCCGCAATGAAATCCACAAACTCGAGAAAAAGCTCAAGCAAATTGACCGTGAAAAAAAGACTCAAAGAAAAAGTCGGCAGGGAACTTTCAAAGTTGCCCTAGTGGGTTACACCAATGTGGGCAAGTCAAGCTTAATGAATAAACTCACAGGTGCAAATACATTGGTCGAAAACAAATTATTCGCAACTCTTGATCCTACCGTTAGAAAAATTAAAAAGAATTTTCCCTATCCCGTTTTGCTCTCAGACACCGTAGGCCTGATAAACAAATTGCCGCATGATTTAGTCGCTTCATTTAAAAGTACTTTAGATGAAGTCCGCGATGCAGACTTGCTGATTCATGTCGTAGATATCAGTCACCCTGAATACAAAAATCAACTGCAAACTACCGATGACCTTTTGATTCAAATGGGAATGGATGAAATAGAAGTTATTCTTGTATTTAACAAAATTGATTCGATAGAGGATATCGAAATTTTAGAGAAAGCTCATGAAAATTTTCCATCCGCAGTTAGTATTTCCTGCAAAAAAAATGAAGGAATAGATGTGCTGAGACAAAAAATAATCATTCAATATGAGAAAAGATTGTCGCCATATCTTATGGAGCTGGAGCATTCCCAGGCGGGCATAATCTCTCAAATCAGAAAGTTTGCTTTGATCGTTAAGGAAGATTACAAAGAAGACCGTATTTGCCTAAGTCTCAGATTGCCACCCGGCGGCAAAGCAAAATTAAAAAACATACTAAACTCACAAGAAATCTCTGTAAACGGTTAGGTCTATTTTTTCACCAATTCTAGAGCAATATATAAACCCTTGTCAGTAACAGTATATTTTCCTTCAACCTTATCTTTCTTCTTCAGGTTCCCCAGTATTTTTAATCCATCCGGTTGGGTTTTGTCGTTCACGATAACGGTGAAACGTTTTTTAGTGTCCGGGTCTTTAATCCCCACCTTATTTTTACCTGGAGATACTTTTTTCACAACTCCAGAAAAAGAAACGGCATCGCCTGCCAAAGCAACACCGGTTAAAAGAAAAAAGCACCCAAGAATTATGATGGCGGAAAAACTTAATCGAGAAATTCTGACCATTTTATCCTCCTGTTTGAAATAACTATTTTAGCAAGATGGCGCTATAAAATAATAAGATTCGCGAGATTCGCCGCAAGCTTCTTTTTCCCATGCGGGCCTTTGAAAAAAACCTCCAGCTTCAGATCTTCCTCCTCTCCAGACCGGTTGATTACAATTCCCGATCCAAATTTGGGGTGCAAAACTTTCGTTCCAATAGAAAAACTCACTGAAGATTCTTTTTCGACAGCAAAAGATGAATTTGAGCTTCCTGAATATTGAATAGATGTTTCCGTCTGATATTCTTGAAAACCTGACTCTCGAACCATTACCTCTTCTGGAATGGAATGTAAAAATTCCGAGGGAGGATAATTGAAGGTATTACCGTATATCCTTCGGCGTCTTGCGTGAGAAACAAACAACCTTTTTTTTGCGCGTGTAAATCCTACATAACATAGTCTTCGTTCTTCTTCATATTCAGCAGAATCAGACATGGAACTAGCGTGAGGCAATAGTCCGTTCTCCATCCCAACCACAAACACAGCTGAAAACTCCAAACCTTTACAGGTATGCAAAGTCATAAGTGGAAGGATACCTCGCGTGTCGTCGAGATTATCAAGATCTGCAACCAGAGCAGTGGAATCTAGGAACTCCCGCAAAGAACCATTCTCATTTTCTACCAAATGCTCTACTGCAGAATATAGTTCGTTCAGGTTTTCCATTCTTCCTTTACTTTCTCGCGTGTCTTCATTCTTTAGCATAGTTGCGTATCCAGACCGGTCAATCACCTCTGTCAACAATTCTAAAGGATTGGATTGTCTATAAATGGAATCCAAATGATCCATGATACTGATAAAATTTGCGATTTTTTTCGTAGCGGCTGTTCCAACCAATCCTCCCTGACTTGCCTGGCGAAGACCTTCAAATAAAGTAAGGTCCTTTCCCATGCAAAAATTTTCCACTTTTTCCAAAGAAGTTTTTCCTATTCCTCTCGCAGGAACATTAACAATACGCTTCAAAGAAACCGAGTCGTCCGGGTTTATAAGCACCCGCAAATATGCAAGCACATCTTTTATCTCTTTTCTCTCATAAAACCGTAGTCCTCCAATAACCTGGTACGGTATTTCTGCTCTTCTTAAAATATCCTCTATCACACGGGATTGAGCATTAGTTCTATATAAAATTGCAATTTCATTAAAAGAGTACCCTTCTTCCTGACATAAGTTTTGAATACGATCACAAACAAATGCTGCTTCACTTGTTTCATCTTCTGCCTTGTGGCAGACGACAGGATCACCCTTTTCGTTCTGAGTCCATAATGTCTTTTCGTTTCGGTTCAGATTTTCTCGAACCACATTTCCCGCTGCACTCAAAATATTTTGAGTCGACCTGTAGTTTTCTTCAAGCTTAATGACCGTCGTACCCGGATAATCTTTTTCAAATTTAAGAATATTTTCAATATTTGCACCTCTCCATCTGTAAATACTTTGATCATCATCTCCAACCACACAAACATTATTGACGTCCCTTGAGAGAAGACGTACCAATTCATACTGAACTGCATTCGTATCCTGAAATTCGTCGACTAAAATATATTGAAATTTTTTATCGTAATGCTCCCGTAATGAAGAAACTTGCTGAAATAATTTTGCGGTGCAAACCAATAAATCATCGAAATCCAATGCATTGTTTGACTTCAGAGACGCCTGATAAATCGGATAGAGTTCAGCCGCTTTCATCTGGTTTCCGTAAGACATACTTTCTAAGTCAATTTGATCTGGAAGAACAAAATCATTCTTAAATCCGCTGATATGATTTAAAAGAGATTTAGCTGGAAATGCATCGGTGCTGATTTGCATCGCCTTCATGCACTGTTTCACCAGTAATAACTGATCTTGAGCGTCATAAACCGCGAAGTCACTGGAAAACCCCAGCTCTGTAATATGTTTTCTCAGCATTCTTAAACAAAAAGAATGGAATGTACTGACCCATGGAGAACCTTCCCTTTGATTCAGGATATTACGAATCCGTTCTTTCATTTCACCCGCCGCCTTATTAGTAAAAGTGATGGCTAAAATGCTTTCAGGGTCTACTCCAATCTCACGGATCAAATGAGAAATTCGGCAAGTGATAACGCGCGTTTTACCTGATCCCGCTCCTGCCACTACCATTGAAGGGCCTTCACCATGGCACACAGCTGCGCGCTGTTGAGGATTTAATGATTCCAAATTCATAATTTACCAGGGAGGAAAATTGTGGAAGCTCAGTTTAATTATTATTAAACCATTGCTTCCCAGGCAATTGAAGCCAGCGCTTCAATATACGTGGGGGAAACATTTAAAGATTCTGTTCTGTAAAGTTTAAGTTTCCTATCTTCCGCATATTTTTTAAACTCTATATCAATATCAAAAAGAATTTCAACATGATCGCAAACGAATCCTACCGGCACGACCAATACCGTTTTAGAACCCAGTCGGGAAATTTTGTCTAATACCGATTCGACGGTCGGTCCCAACCAGGGTACAGGTATCATACCCTGACTTTGGTATGCCTGGTACCAGTGACTAGGTTTTACGCGATCCACCAATAACTGTACCGTTTTATTAAACTCCTGATCGTAAGGATCTCCTAGCTCAATGGATTCGGAGGGAATACTATGAGCTGTGAATATGGTGTAAATAGATTCTGAATTTTCTGAATCCAATTTTTTCAGCGCTTCTTGATACTTCTCAGCAAAACCATCTATTAATAGTGGATGGTTGGCCCAACTACCAATAAAATGAACATCTATTTTTTCACCTCCGCAACTTTTTAGAGCCTCCTTAAAAGCACTGAAGTAAAGCTTGGTGCTCCATGTGCTAAATTGAGGTGCAAGACAAAGAGCAATTACTTTTTCAATGCCATCTTCCTTCATCCGCTTAACTTCGTCACTAATGTAAGGACTCCAGTTTCGCATCCCCACATAAACTTTGAATTGGGACCCTTGCTGATTAAGGAATTTTTCTAGCTGATCCGCAAGTTCAGCGGTTATCTCTCTTAAAGGGGACTTTCCGCCAATCTGTTCGTACCGATCACGGATGATCTGGATGGTTTCAGGCGTAGATTCCTTGCCCCCACGGATTTTCTTTAAATATTCAGGGATATCATCGGTAGATTCCGGCGCCCCGTGTGCCATAAGAAATATACCGGTACGAGATGCAGAATCATTCATACTTAAATTCGTGGACCATCTCAGCTACGGCTTTGACATGATCTACTGGGGTATGCTGTAAGATACCATGGCCTAAATTAAAAATATATCCGTTAGGTCCAGCACGACGAAGAATATCATGAACCCTTTCTCGGATTATCGGGAGAGGAGCAAACAGAGTAACCGGATCGAGGTTACCTTGTACAGGTTGATTGGCACCCAAGATTTTACGTGCCTCATCAATTTCAATGCGCCAGTCAAAACTGACAACATCGCCTCCGGCTTGTTTAACCAAGTCGAGCATAGTGGAGGTACCGGTACTAAAATTAATTATCGGTACTTTAAAATCTTTTAGGCTATCAAAAACCCTTTTTAAATGCGGCAAGATATATTGCTGATAGTCGTGAGGACTGAGGCATCCTACCCAACTGTCGAAAATTTGAAGAGCTTGTGCCCCGGCATTCACCTGCATTTTTAGATAGTCCACAAGCATTGTACAAACCTTATCCATCAATAGGTTCCAGACATCAGTGGACTCGTACATCATTAATTTAGTAGTTGTAAAATCACGCGACTTGCCACCTTCAATCATATAACTGCATAACGTGAAAGGTGCACCTGCAAACCCGATGAGAGGAATCTTTCCATCGATCTCTTTACGCACAAGCTTTATCGCATCACCTACAAACCCGAGCTGTTCCTCTGCATTGACCGGTAAAAGGTTTTCAACCGCTTGTTTATCTCTAACAGGTCGAGGTATAACAGGTCCGTCACCAGCAGTAAATTCAAGGCCTGTACCCATGGGTTCAAGAGGGAGAAGGATATCAGCAAATATTATTGCCGCATCAATATCCAGAACACCCAGTGGTTGCATGGTAACTTCGCAGGCTAATTCAGGTGTTTTACACATTTCTAGAAAGGTATACTTTTCTTTCAGGTCACGGTAAACTTTCATATATCGGCCAGCTTGACGCATAAACCAAACCGGTGTTTTATCTACCGGCTCTCCCCGGCAAGCTTTTAAAAATCGAAATTCGTTTGAATCGCTCATAAATCTCTAAATAAGAAAGGGGTTAAAAAGTACTGATTATAGGACGGGACCCCGGCATGTTCAACGGTTTGTTTTGTTAAATAGGCAAAATTAACATCCTCATGAAACCCCTAGAAATCGCTCCCGAACCGCTTCAATTTCCCCTAAAACCATAGGGTCCTCTTCTTCGGCAAGTTTCTCATTTAAAAGAGGCACACTTTCCGACAACAAGAGCTCTCCCAATGCCCAAACAATATGTGCTCGGATAAGAGGCTCCTTATCATTTAAAGCTCTTATTAAAAATGGAACCGCCTTCGGATTTTTAGAGTTCCCCAAGGCAATGGCAACGTTTCTTAATAATCCACGACGTTTAATTCTTTTAATTGGACTCCCCTTAAATCTTTTTCTAAAATCCTCATCACTCAACTGGATCAGATCGATCAGCAAAAAATTACTGTTCATGGCTTTAAAGTCAGGTTCATCAGTCTTAACCGCATAAGAATTCCAGGGGCAAACAATCTGGCAATCGTCACACCCATATATTCTGTTTCCAATGGCTTTTCTAAACTCGACAGGAATAACCCCCTTTAGCTCAATAGTGAGATAAGAAATACATTTTTTTGCATCCAATACATAAGGCGCAACGATTGCATTGGTAGGGCATATATCGATACAACTACGACAGGTGCCACAATGGTTATCTGCTATCTCGGACTCAGGTAACGCAACATCCACTAAAATTTCTGAAAGAAAGTACCATGAGCCAATATCCTCACTGAGTAAATTAGTATGCTTCCCGATCCAACCCAGACCGGCCCTCTCAGCAAGGGGCTTTTCTAAAATAGGACCTGTATCGACATAAATTTTAGTTTTACAACCTTCGAACTCTTTCTGAATAATTTTTTCCAGCTCTTTTAAACGAGGAGTGATGATATCGTGATAGTCCTTATTCAAAGCATATAAAGAAACGTCTCCCTTTTCAGGAAAGCTCAAGAATTCCATTCCTTTATCTTTTGTTAAATAGTTTGTCCTCAGGCAAATAATGCTTTTGATGTTCTCTAATACAAGGTTTGGATCACGTCGTTTTTCTTCTCCCCGGGCCATATATGCCATTTCTCCTGAGTAACCCATTTCCAACCACTGACTGAATTTATAGCCCGCCTCTCCTAATTCAGAACTAGCAATTCCAAATCCATCAAAACCAAGGGCGTAAGCCTGCTCTTCAATATTTTTAATTTTAATATTTTTTTCCAAAACAAACATTACTCGGTAAGTTGAAGGTCTCTCGTTATTTTGATATTCTCAGCAAAGCTCTTCGTTCAAGGTTAAATTTAAAACTCCAATAGGAAAGAAAAAGTGAATAAAACGGGCTACATTTCAGATCCCTTTTACTTGAGACACGAGAACGAACCTCACCCAGAAAATTCGGGACGCCTGACCGCTATTCAAAATAAAATTGAATCTTCAAAATTTTACAATAACCTCAAATTAATACAACCCCGCAAAGCCACTGTTGAAGATATCGCTAGGGTGCATGACAGAGGATATATAGAGAGTGTTGAGCAAAGTTGCCAAAATGGTGTTCGGAACCTAGATGCAGACACAGTAATTTCCTCTGACTCATACGAAGCAGCATTGCTAAGCGCGGGTGCCGGGCTGGAAGCACTAGACCAAATTTTAGCGGGAACTATTAATAATGCATTTTGTGCGGTTCGGCCTCCTGGTCATCATGCCGAAAAAAATCGGGCCATGGGATTTTGCCTTTTTAATAACGTTGGCGTGGTAGCTCTCTATGCCCAGAAGGTTAAACAACTCGATAAAGTTTTAATCTTTGATTGGGACGTACATCATGGAAATGGGACACAACATTCCTTTTATAAACATTCTTCTATCTTTTACAGTAGCACTCATCAATACCCTTTTTATCCAGGAACGGGTGGTGGTGACGAAACAGGAACTGGAGATGGCCTGGGAGCAACTTTGAACCTACCCATGCAGGCTTTTTCTGGAGACCTAGATTATCTCAATGCAATAGAATATAAGTTGATTCCAGCTATTCAAAATTTTAATCCTGATTTAATTATCATCTCGGCAGGATTCGATGCTCACGAAAACGACCCCCTTGCCCAAATCAAGCTGAGCACAGAATGCTATGGAAAAATGACACAGCAACTCTTTGAAGTTGCAAATGAGGTGTGTGATGGCAGAATACTTTCCATTCTGGAAGGTGGGTATGATTATTCCGCTTTAGGCG
>JAKUOQ010000056.1 GCA_022450865.1 Nitrospinales bacterium
CATTTCAAAGACCCCACAAGGCAGGGAAAATTAAAAGCGTTAACTCTAATGAAGGCGACAGAAAAAATGGGCTACGATGCCGTTGCACTGGGGGAGCGTGATCTGGTTTATGGGTCTCGGTTTTTACAGGATCATTCAATCCCTTTTATTGCAGGGAATATCGAACTAGAAGATCTTCCATTAAAAAAATCACAAACCAAAGAATTTAAAAATGGCCTGAAAGTCGCTATCCTTTCTATCGTTGATCCTAGTCTTTTTTATTTAAAAAACCATGCCGGGCTTAAAGTTCCAAATCCAGATCAAATCGTTTCGAAGGAAATTTCGCGGATCCAGAAATCTAGCTCCGTTGACCTTATCGTTTTACTCACCCATATGAATAGGGAAAAAGCTTTAAAATATATGGATAAAGATGGAGTGGACATTATTATTAATGGTCATATTCATAGTGAAATGGACACGGTAGACATGGAACCTATCTATAAAAATGGAAAAGTTTTTGTTCAGGCTTCCCCCCGAGGCCAGAAAATGGGTGAATTAAGGATAAAACTTGATGAAATGGGAAAGATGTCCTTTGAACAGCGTATGGTTCGGCTTGATTCGAGTATAAAAGCGGACCTTGAGATGTTAAAATTATACGAAAACTACAACGATAAAATTGAAGCAATGTTTTTTGAAAACCTCGCAGCAAAGCGTGATAAGGAAAAGGTATCAGTTTATGCAGGAGATACCGCCTGCAAAACCTGTCATCAGGCTACGCATGACAAATGGTCATCATCCAGACATAGTAGAGCTTATGAAACATTGAGAAAAATCAATAAGGCTTTTGATCCGGAATGCCTGGTTTGCCATGTGGTTGGCTACAATACTCCGGGAGGATTTATCAGTGAATTGGATACCCCAGAATTAAAAAATGTCCAGTGCGAGGTTTGCCACGGTGCAGGCAAAAAACATATTAAAGCACCGATGTCAGGTTTTGGCAAAGAAGCACGAAATGCGTGTAAAAATTGCCATGTAAAAAACCACAGCCCCAGGTTCAACTTCACGCAATACTGGCCCAGAATCAAACATTAATATCAGCAGATTAAATATATTAAGGAGAAGTTCATGAAACAAGTGGCAGCCACCTTGTTGGCTTTATTTTTTTTACCTCTCAGCACGGTATTAGCGGATGAAGTAATCCGTGGCAAGTATGAAGTCATTGGCGACATCAACAAACTGAAGGGAGTAAAAACAATAAAAATGTTAGAGTTTTTCAATTACTCTTGTGGCCATTGCTACAAATTTCTAGAAACTTCTAAAAAACTTCGGGCTAAATTTAAAGACAAGCTACATCATAAAAAATATCCAATATATTGGGGTAATCAGACGCCCTACCCCGCTAAGGCATTCTACATCGCTGACGAGCTTGGGTTAGAAGAAGAGTTTACCCAAGAATTGTTTGACACAAATTTCAAATTAAACATCAATATTTTTCAACCCAAAGTTATTCGGTTTCTCGCAAAAGAGTATAAAATTGAAAAAGAAATGACTACTGGTATGCAGTCGACTGCTATCTCGGCTAAAACTAACGAGTCTCTGGCATTGGCGAAAAAATTTAAGGCCAATGAAACACCGACTATAATAATCAATAACGTATTAAAAGTAGCACCCAGCATGAGCAAAGGAAATGTGGAAGAGATGACAACCAACTTGGAAGTCATCTTTGAAGATATCTTAAAGAATCAATGATGTATTTCTAAAGCAACTTTTTCCAATCATCCGCCATAGCTATAATTAATGAAACTGAAATTAGGAAATAAATTACAAAAATGGGTTCTACTCCCCTCGCTAATAATATTTTTATGGACATTTCCAGCACCTAGTCTCAAATGGAGCCCCCTAATTTCAACTGCCCACGCTGGGTTTTTCAATAATGATCTCGAAACTTTTGAAGAAATCATTAATTTAGTAGCTAATAAATATGTGTATTCTCCTGACCATAAGAAGCTTTTTTCTGCTGCCATTAAGCAAATGGTAAAAACCGCTGACTCATCAAATATAACTTTAACCAATAATCCTTCTGGAAGCACAGTTACCTCCAACAAAAAATCCACACGATTTTTTTTAAATTACGATATGAGTCATGACATGGATGAGTTGCAGAAAGTTTATTATTTTCTTCACGATGAGTCCGAAATTTCATTACCTAAAAAAGATCTCGAGCTTGCCGCTATAAGCGGCATAATGGGTTCTCTTGACACCTTTTCTCAATACTTAGATAAATCTGCATTTGAAAATTCAATGCGGGATACCGAAGGGAAATATGGGGGGCTGGGAATGGTGATTACAATGAAAGACAACCGTCTTTTTGTGGTCAAAACCATGGATGATTCTCCGGCCAGAGAGGCAGGTATAATTGGAGATGACGCATTTCTAAAAGTGAACGGAAAAGAAATCAAGGGAATGCAAATCCAAGAGTTGGCAAATCTTCTCAGAGGGCACCCTGAAACCAATGTCACTCTCACTATGTACCGAGCGAGCGAAGAAAAAGAATACACTCGCACATTGACACGCAGAATAATCCTTATCAATACTGTTGAATACGAATCTTTAAACAACTACATTGGATATTTAAAAATCAACAGTTTTTCCAAGCTAACCGAAAAACAATTAAAAAAATTTTTAGAGCAAGCTAAAGAGGAAGGTATTAAAGGTTTTATTCTGGATTTACGTGGAAACCCTGGAGGATTACTTCGTCAATCGGTAAAAGTTGCCAGCTATTTTTTATATAAAGGGCAAATGATCGTTTATACGAAGGGACGGTCTAAGGCTGACTACCGAGAGTACCGAAGTTTATATAAAAAAAGTTTGTATAAAATGCCGATAGTCGTTCTAATCAATCAATACAGTGCCAGCGCCTCAGAAATTGTTGCCGGAGCCTTAAGGGATTCAGGTAATGCTCTACTAGTTGGGGAGAATTCATATGGGAAGGGGTCTGTGCAAACCATTTTCCGAATAAGTGACGGATCGGGGATGAAGCTAACTACTTCCAAATATTACACTCCTTCAGGTGCAGATATAACAAAAAATGGCATTGTCCCCGAAATAAAAATAATAAATGATATAACAGATGAGCCTACCGGCCTTACAAAGGAAAAGAAAACTATGGGCACATCTCTTAAGTTGAAGGCATCAAGTTTAAAAGTTTTCTTTGAAAAACAGGGTGTAGAACTTAACAAGACTCGTGATGCCACAGTTGAGTTTGCCCGGCGAATTCTAAAAAACTCAAACATAGCAAACAAAAAGAAGTCGCTGGAAAAAGCGCGTGAGATTGCAGCAAATATAAATTATTAACTCCGTAAATATAAAATAAGGTTTGAAGGAATGAACATCATTAATATCGACTACGAAAAAGGAACGGTTCAAAGTGATTTTTTTCTTTGGCAAATCGTCTCGAACAATAATAACAAGTTTTTACTTTTACAGCGGGAGGACAATGGTAGGTTTCATGCTGCTGAAGCTGATGTAAAAGCAAAACAGATTTGGGAGGTAAAGGAAATATCGTACCGTGGCCCAGATGGCGACACGTTTTTTTATGACGAAGAATCTGGGATCATACAAGTTTAGGAACAAAAAATATAATCACTCTGATTGAAATATACGGAGTGACTTGAGATGGGATAAAGAAGACCTAAGAGCCTCTTTTGTTTTTCCTGCTAAGAAATTTCCTCTTAAATCCAGTTTCTCAAGATTGGGAAAGTTTTTTGACTCAACAAAAGCCAATGCACCCGCATCCCTAATTTCATTCCATCCCAGTTGCATTTCTTTAATCTGGGTAAAACCGCTCGATTTTGCAAGTGCTATTGAACCCTCATCTGAAAGAAAGTTATGTTTCAGTATTAAGGTTTTAAGGTTTTTAAAAGAAGTAGAACTTGCCAACTGTTTGGCGCCCAGCGCACTTATTTCATTGTAACGCAAATCAAGTTTTTTAAGATCTCCTAAAAAGTCTTGCTGAAGTAAAATAAGGAGACCTTTGTCACCTATTTTCTTCCCTGCAAGATTAAGAAAACCTCTGCGAAGGTTGTTTTTGAATAACACTTCATAATTAGGATTAGAAAAACCAATTTGCGCTGAAGTAATTGGGCTAGAAAAAACAACTAGAGATACCACGAATGTAGCTAGCAGCCAAAGTCCCGTTCGCATCCAGATCAATCCTCCAAGTCTTCGTCTTTCGCATTTCGTGCCTTTAACTCTTCCCAACTATTGATCAGGTCTGTATCATCATAGTCTTGCTCTTCTTCATAGAAAAAGTCCTTCAAATCATCAACGTGAAGGTGACACAGCCGGGTTCGACATTTTGCATTTTTTAATGCTTCAATCCCTTCGCGGCGAATGCGATTAGAAGTGATGAATAGATGCTTGAGTTTTGAAAGGGTCTTTGACTCTGCAATTGCTATTGCACCCTCATCTTCCACAAGATTTCCATATAGACTTAGTTTCTTCAAATTGGACATATGAGAGGATTCGGCTATCGCCTTAACGCCATCATCACTTATCACATTTCCATATATGTCCAAGTCAGTCAGGTTCTTAAAGTTTTCCGAAGTGGCTATAGCAATGATGCCTTCGTCACTGATATTATTATTGGGTAGCATAAGCTTTTTTATACGTTTTATGCTTTTCGATTTTGACAGGGTGACCGCACCTTTATCACCAATATTCTGATTACTCAAATCCAGATTTTTTTTATCCGGAGTCAAAAATTGCTTTATTAGATATTCAATACTGGCCACAACAAATTACCATTTTAAAATTTAAGAAATTATGCGGAATTGTATCACACATAACGTTTTCTATTGCTCAAGGAACTCTTTTTTAACCCAACATACTTCATCATCTCTTGTTTCAATAGCCCCTTTCACATGAGCTTCTCGAAGTGCCTTGAATACAGATTGGAAAACAGGACCGGGTTTTAACCCCATTTCCACAAGATCATCTCCCGTCAATGATAGTTCTGCCTGACCACAATATTGAGTGAAATAAATATTCGCATATTGATTAGCTCGATCAGTTGAATCCACAGCAAGAAAATATATTAGTGCTTCAATTGAGAGGTCAGAAAACAAATGATAGATCACCTCTGGCTCCCAATCCTTATCTTTTCCAAGAAGTTCCAACCCTTTCTTACAAGTACGTCGATCTATAATTAAAGATTTTTTTAATCTCGCTTGCATTGGAAGTTTTTCAATCGTTTCCATAAAAGATTCTTCATCGAGAGAATAAATAATCGCTAAAAGGTATACATACCAAACTTCTGGCTTCTCAGGAAGAGATATAGTTTCTGTCCATGATAAAACCGTTTCAATTTTTTCAAGAGCCTCAAGGTCGGCCGAGTCCAAGATTATTTGAGAGGATATAAACTTTAGAAGGTCGAACTCCTTCATCCTTAAAATATACTTTAAGGGATACTTCTCTTTGAGGATTAAAGTTATTTCGTTTAAAAGACGTGCCCCGCTCAAAGAATCTACCAGCCTTTTTTTTACAGCAACCCTCATAAATTCCTCTGTCTGCTTGCTGATCTTAAAACTGAATCGTTGTTCAAATTTTATAGCTCTAAACAACCGACAAGGATCATCAATAAAACTCAAATTATGCAAAACATTAATTTCTTTATTTTTTAGATCTCTTTTACCATTAAATAAATCCATCAAGGAAAAAGCACCTTCCCCATTAAGTTTTACAGCAAGACTATTGATTGTAAAATCCCTTCTATATAAATCTGAATTCACTGAACTTTGCTTAATTGTGGGTAAAGCCGCAGGATATTCATAATATTCCACGCGTGCCATGGCTACATCAATTCTATAGCCATCTGGAAAGATAACCACCGAAGTTCCGAATTTTTCATGGGATTTAACTTTACCATCGAATTCTTCTGCAAGATCAGAAGCGAACAAAATCCCATTGCCTTCAACAACGATATCTATATCTTTATTGGGAATATTTAAGAGTAAATCCCGGACAAATCCGCCTACCGCAAATACAGTTACTTCAGATCGACTGGCGACCTGAGAAATTCTTTCCAGAATACTTAACAGGTCTTGCCCTAGTCTTTCCTTAAGCAAACTTTTGACATTTGTTTGTTCATCCATTTCTTTCCGCGGCAGAAATTATTTATACCTAAAAACAACTATTGAAATTGATATATAACTATATCACCAAACTCTTTCGAGCTTTTGATAAATATGGTAGCAAATATTTCCTATCTACTTTTTAGTCACAAGAATGTCGGTATGGAAAGGAAGTTCTTGAGGTAGGGTGCAGATTTGGTTATCGCAGGCACGGAATATCAATTTACCACTAATAGAATACTTATCGACTCTAACTTTGGGAGGAACCAAATAGGTTATTGAAAATTCGACATTACCTTTATGTCCGTTAACTATTCTCCCAACAGCCTCATCCTGAATTAAAACCGGTTTGGGTTCCTTCCAAACACTCTTTTCCCGAAAAACATTTTCATCTATAAAAATTTGAGTTGCTAGAAATTCGTTTCCCGCTAAAGGCGAAAGTGAATAAATATGCCAACCAGTTTTCACTATAACAGACAAATGAAATATAAATTCTTCACCTGGAATAACTAAGGATTTATTTGTTAACGCGCTTACCTTTATTGGCGGATATAATGGATTGGGATCTTTTAACTTATCAAAAGGGGGTTTTGCGAATACAGGGAGAGAAGATGAAAATAGAATAAGCAGAATTATAAAAACTCTTTTCATATACAAAAAAAGAATGGAAGGAATACTACGGATTGAGTTTAGCTTCAGTTCCTGTTATTGCGAGATATTTCTCAATTGTCTTGATAAACTTTTCTTCTGAAACGGCACCTGAAAACATTTCACCTGAAACCACTCCTAATCTAGGATCATAGGATCCCAATATAAAGGTAGGGGTACCCTGAATACCAATTTCCACACCGTTACGAATATCATTTTCTACTCTTTTTTCATACTTGCCGTCTTGCCAGCATGTTTTAAACTCATCAATATCCTCAATTCCTAAAATGCGAACTGCATCCAGGACCTCTTTTTTAGTAGATGCCTGAGTCAGATTTTCATAAAACCAACTCTGAAGTTCCCAAAACTTATTCTGATCTCTTGCGCACTCAACTGCTTCCGCGAAACTTTTGGCCTCCTCATGAAAGGGCAAGGGGAAATGTCGATAGCCAAACTGAACTGCATGTGGATATTTATTTCTTATTTTCCGCAAGGTTTTTTGAACTCTTTTACAAAAAGGGCATTGGAAGTCTGAATATTCCAACACAAATACTCGTGCCGTTTTATTTTCAGCAGATGATAACATTGCAGTTCCAATTCCCGCTACCAAATGAAAATCATTAGGTGGATTAAGATAAACCTTGGCCCAGCCCTTTTTTATCGCTTGCTGAAATTTTTGCTCAATATATATATTGCGAAAATTGTTTTGCAAATAGTCTATAATTTCGCCACGCATCTGCTTAAGACTTCCCAAGTCTTTCATTCCCGGAGTGTTGTTATAAAAATTTTTAACATCCAAATATGATACTTTTAGATCAGATTTTTTGGAGAATTCGGGATGTTTTTTAGCTAGTTTTTCCAGCACCCTCTCTTTTAAGGCACGAGTTTTCATTTGGTGAAGTTGTACTAATGCCTCCTGAATACGAACATTTTTTAAATCATCTAAATGAATCACCTCTCCATCTACTTCCGCAACTATTGGGTTATTTGAATAATAAGCAGGTGGGCGGGGGTCAGAGTAAACCAATCCTGGAATTAAAATAAGAAAACAAAAGAGAACTGCCAGGCTTGTTTTATTATTTCTGGTTTTACTTAACACGAGCTACCTTTTTAATGAAGAGGTATGCAAATTCGAGGGAAGACTATTTTGGAAATAGCCCGGATTCAAAATCAATTTCAATGTATACGTTTTATTATCTCCCAAAATTCATTCAAAACGCAATTCATTCTTTTAAACTATGAAAGCCCATCCTGGCTTTAGGCAATGTGGAGGTAAACCTAGGATAAAAACTGGCCAAAATTAATGTTTAAACCTTAAGGATTTACTTTCAAAAATTTATTTTTTGAACGCTTCTTCCGGATTTAGAA
>JAKUOQ010000057.1 GCA_022450865.1 Nitrospinales bacterium
TCTTATGCATTGGCAAACGCCAAATTAGGTCTGTAAAAAATAATCGGAGAAAATTATGTTTAAAGTTTTAAAAATTTGTGCATTTTTACTTTTATTTAGCTGTCTATTATCTCCAGCCTTTGCCGAAGATCAAAAAATAGGAACAGAGCATGACGGACCCAAGGAGCATTACGCGGTTCATTTGAATGAGATTATTGTTTCCACACCCATGCAGCAAAAAATTTCCGATTACGCAAAACCGGTGACCGTTTTACACGACGATAATTTGCGTATGAAAGCCGGGAGTACTCTTGGCGAAACGCTTCAACAAGAACTGGGAGTCCATGGACAGGGTTTTGGTCCAGGCGCAGGACTTCCCGTGATCCGTGGCCAAGATGGTCCCAGGGTGCGGGTCTTGAGCAACGGTCTGGGCACCAATGATGCTTCCCAGTACAGTCCCGATCACGCTTCAACCTCAGTTCCCTTGAATGCGGAACGGATTGAGATCTTACGGGGGCCTGCTGCATTGTTATACGGTAGTGGTGCCATCGGGGGTGTGGTCAATGTTATCGATAACCGAATTCCGGAAGAAATTCCCGAGACTGGACTTACGGTGGAGCAAAAATTCAATTCCGTTTCCAATAACCGTTCGACGGCATTACAAATAGAAGGCGGACAAGATAAATTTGCCTACCATTTCGACGGGTATGTTCAACAGAGTGGTGATTTAAAAATCGGCGGCGATGCAATCGACCCTGTCAAGGCACATAAAAGTCAAGAAGACTTAACTGTCGCTGAAAATACGAATGGTTTTATTAACAATTCCAAAGCCGATAATTTTAGCGCAACGGCTGGGTTTTCTTATGTTGGCGATTTCGGGTTTATTGGCTTTTCAGGAAATACTTTAGAGTCGAGATACCAGATCCCAACCCGAGGTAGTGCGGGCGCTGAACAGTCTTTTATCAAGATGAAGTCAAACAAACTGGATTTAAAAAGTGAGTGGAATAATCCTGAAGGTTTCTTTGAAAAGATACGGACTAAGCTTAGTATGACCGATTACGAGCATACTGAAGCCTACGAAGCTGATTTTAAAAATGATACTTTTGAAGGCCGAATTGAGGCTCCTCATAAGCCCATACTAGGAATGAAAGGTGTGTTGGGATTTCAGGTAATTTCCAATCGATTTGAAGCCGTCGAAGTAGAAGAAGATGAGTATATTAATCCAATTACCAGAAGTAACAATTTTGCTGCGTTTGCTACGGAGTCGCTCGATCTAGGGCCCACCACTGCAGAAATCGGAGTACGTATAGAGCATGCTACTATAAACGCGAGGGGAGAGCGCGCGAGCCCTCATCAAAATTTTACACCTATCAGCGTTTCTGGTTCAGACCTGTGGAATATTGACGACCAAAATTCAATATACCTAGGTCTCGCTCGTTCGCAACGAGCCCCTCTTGCCAATGAACTGTTTTTTGAGGGGGAGCACGAAGCCACTGCCACTTATCAGACGGGCAATGCGGGTCTTAGAATGGAAACTTCCTATAATATTGATCTGGGTTACAAATTTAATTCCAAAAAAGTGGCTGTAGAAATTAACCTGTTTCATAACTGGGTAAATGGTTATATTTTCTCACAAAGGACAGGGGGTACAGTTGGTGGTGATCCGGAAGTTGAATATCAACAAGCCGCTGCGACTTTTATAGGCTATGAAGCTCAGCTGATTTACCATGCTTGGAAAAACGCATCGCAAGATGTTGATATAACCTTGTTCAGTGACTACACCCGTGGCAAATTGAACAATGAGGGTGATGTTCCTCGAATTCCACCCCTCCGCTTGGGTTTTCAGGTTGACCATAGGTATGGAAACTGGCGTTCTAACCTGCGTTTGACCAATGCTGAAGAGCAGGAGTATTCCGGAGCCCACGAGGCAAGTACCTCTAGTTATACATTGCTCAATCTCAATACGCATTACCACATCGAGGATTTTAACAAAGCAGATGTGCTTGTTTATGCAAAAGGCAATAATTTATTGAATCAAAATATCCGAAATTCAGCCTCATTTTTGAGAAACTTTGCACCGGAGGCGGGAATTGGTGCTGAACTTGGAATTAGAATTAATTATTGATAGTTTAAAAAAAGGCCTGCGGCCTAACTTGAACCAATCATGCGGGGTCTCCTCCAAAGGTTTTTCCAGGTTTTGATACTTTTCAAGACCTGGGCCCCGTTTTTTTTCTTTCCTCCTACCAATAGGACAATAAATCAAAGGGGTTGCTGATTATTCAGCAACCCCTTTTTTTTGGTGCCCCCGAGGCGATTCGAACGCCTGACCTACGGATTAGGAATCCGTTGCTCTATCCAGCTGAGCTACGGGGGCTTATTTATTTTCAATAAATTACAAAAAACTCATATCAAAAGGCCACGGTCTAAACGTGGCCTAAATTAATTTTCGCTTGCCTTGGTTTGATGATCCTGATGAGTAATACTACTGATTCTTTTCTATCTCAGCAAGTTTTTGCCTTATAAAACGATTCATTTACTGGATAAATAATTCAAGTAACTGAGATGATAGCAAAGTGTTTTAATGCCAATCCTTGTAAAGAAATAGAAATAGCTGAAAGACTAACTGGATAAAAGGAATCTGGCCTGTTTATAGAAATTCCTAATACTATAAAATTGCAAAACATCGAGGCTACTAGGATATGGAAAGCTTGAAATTCCATTTTATATTTCCTTTATTTAAACCCGCTAACAAATTAGATGTATCTATTTTAGATGACCAAGTTGGTCACCAATAAAATATAAAGAATACGCAATCATATACAGTCCACCTACCGCAGAAACAATAATAGCCTTTAAATATGTATCACTCATAACGCCCCTCCTTTATTTAAATATTCCACCTTATCTTAATTTTACTACCAATTTTATCTTCCAAGTGCCTAACTAGAATTCTGACATGTGAAGCCTACCCCGCCTTTCGGTTGAGAGTTTTATAGGATATTTTTCTTTTTCCTGTGGTTCGCATGATGGAACTCCTAGGACTTTTGGGATGTGTGGAGTATATCAGGATGTCGTAATCAAAGTATTTCTTTAATCGGAGTGAGCTGATGTATGAGAGAGTTGATATTGACACATTCTTGACTTGACGATGTGTAAGATTGAAATCAAAATATTTAACTATACATATAGTTATTAATAACAATGTTTACGGAGTTAACAAAAATATGAAAACTAATATCATATTGATAGCATTATTTGTTGCAGCTTTTATGTTTCCATCCATTAGGAGTGTTGACACTGCAAATGCTGAAACAGATATTTCTCATTGTGCCAACTTGGAAGCTACGGCTGCCCGACCGGCATGCGAGGCTGCGGCTAATGTTAAACCCGCTCCTCCCACTTTCGACGATACCTTGATGGGAGTGCAAGGAACTGCTGCGAACGGGCGAAACGGAACGTCGTACAGGAGTGAACTGCGCCAAAAGAACAGGTTGCGAAATGGGGTCCCAGGGTCAGGACGAAAAATGAAATAATAGCTCCATTGAACCCCATCTTATACTAAAATGTGGTCGTTGTTTACTTTTGGAGATTCGACCAATTATGAATTATATAAAACCGTTATTTTCCTATCTAAGAATTATTATTTCATTTAGCATCGGATTATTATTCTTCCTGATGTGGAACCAAATAGAGTCATATGCCGATTTAATAGATCAAGGTAAAACCGATAGCGCTGTGAAGATGCTGCATTTTCCCAAGTCACTTCGTGTGGTCGAGAATATAACTGCTGGACTTAACGATCTCCATCAGGATTTTAATGACCCAAAACAAATCCGACGGACCCTGTTAAAAGTGGATCCAGCGCGAATCGTTCCCGCGAAGAGTGGGGAATCATTCGCAGGAGAAATAACACGAAAAAAGTTAAAGGAACTTACCCAAGTATACTCAGAAGATGTGATCTTCGTTTACCGGAGAATTTTTGAACCGCTCCCATTATCGATCAAAGAAAATAAAATAGTACAAGTCCGTCATACGGGTCTTCTTTATCTGGCTAAACAGAAGAAAGTTCTGGCTCTCCAAGGTTCCTTAAAAGAAGAGACCTTTTCCGGCACAGAGTCAGCAAAGCAGCAGGCCGAGCGTTGGAAAAAACTGGATCAGGAAGGTTTGAAAGCACTGTCCTTGCAGGCGAAAAAAGTTCTTCATTCTCACAAATTTGAGAAACGCCAATCAGCATACTGAGTTTTGACATACGGCAAGGGGAGTATTATCATAAAGCCTTATCAAATAGGAAACAGGAGAAATACATATGATCAAGGTTCGAGCGAGCCAGATATTTACCCACTCTATGGAAGATGTGGTTGCAGCAAAAAAATTACTGGATGCCGGTACCTCATTTGAAGAGACCGTTGAAAAATACAGTACCTGCCCATCAAAAAAAGATGGCGGCGATTTAGGATGGATGCCTGAAGGAAATCTGCAATCCATTATGGGGCAAGAGATATCAAAAGATAAATTAGGGGAAATAATCGGGCCCGTACATTCCCAATACGGCTATCACATATTAAGAATCTCTGAAATCGAAATAGAAAAAATTGAGGGCCCTTTTACTCCTGACCTAGCGATGGAAGAAGCTAACAGAATTTTTCCAGAAATCCACTCGTTGCTTTTCAAACAATTTCATATTGGTATGCCCGTCACTCCTTATAAGCCAGAAGAAACTATCAGTTCAGTTTGTAAAAATCATAACGTCTCCATTCAAAGCGCTCTGGATGCTTTAAATAAAGAATTCTCTGAGAAAAATATTTCGATTATTTCATGTGAAGAACTAAAAAAACAAATAGACGCAGGAAATAAACCTGTCTTGCTGGATATACGCGAAAGCTGGGAACGCGATATTTCAAAAATTGAAGGTTCGCATATTATCAATGCCGAGAATAACGAACACGTTCTAAGTTCTTTTCAAAAAAATCAAGAAATGGTTCTGATCGACTGGAAACAAGACCGCAGCCCCAGTTTTCAAAAGTGGCTGACCCAGCGGGGGTACACCAGTATCAAATGCCTGGAAGGTGGAATTGACCTTTGGTCAGAAAGAATAGATACAAGATTAAACCGTTATGATATTGATGAAGATGATGGCTATCGCTATGAAGATATTTTAGACGAACCCGATGATCACGAAGGCCACGACCACGATCATCCAGAGGAATAACCTTATTCCTTTCCTATGGGTTCTAAATCTAAAGATCCGCTATTAGAAATCCAAAACCTCAGCACCTCCTTTCATACCGATGAAAATGTTGTGCGTTCGGTACGAAATATTAACCTTTGTCTTTATCCCGGAGAAACTGTTGCCTTGGTTGGAGAGTCCGGTTGTGGAAAATCCGTAACCGCTTTAAGCACCATGCGACTGATTCCCATCCCCCCGGGTAAATTCGAAAATGGTCGAATTTTGTACAAAGGTAAGGACCTTCTCCAGATAACTGAACAGGATATGCAAAAGATCCGAGGCAACGAGATCAGCATGGTTTTTCAGGAGCCTATGACTTCACTCAATCCCATTTTTACAATTGGTGATCAGATTTGTGAAACTATTCTCCTGCATCAAAATAAAACAGAAGATGAAGCCATGGAGCTGACACTTGAGATACTTAAAAAAGTTGCCATACCTTCTCCTGAACAAAGAATAAATCAATATCCCCACGAGTTATCAGGAGGCATGAAACAACGTGTTATGATTGCCATGTCTATTGTCTGTAACCCCTCTCTGTTAATTGCAGATGAGCCAACTACCGCCCTTGATGTAACCATTCAAGCACAAATCCTAGATTTATTAAATGTATTGAGAAATGATACCGCCATGTCCATTCTTTTAATCACCCATAACCTGGGTATCGTTGCACAATATTCAGACCGGGTTGCCGTCATGTATTCCGGAAAAATCGTAGAACAAGCGTCGGTTGAAAAAATTTTTGCATCTCCCTCACATCCCTATACAAAAGGCTTAATAAACTCTTTACCCAAAGATGAAATAAACGAAAAACTGGCAACCATTCCCGGCACAGTTCCGCATCCGGCATTTTTGCCTGAAGGATGTGCTTTCCATCCCCGATGCCCAGATAAAATAGATGCTTGCGAAAAAAAGATCCCAGAATTACAACCTCTCGAAAACCAGCCCAATCATCAGGTCGCTTGCTGGCTTTATCACGACTCTGTATCCATTACTTGATGAAAACGTTACTAAAAGTACAATCACTAAAGAAATACTTTCCTGTTTACGGCGGTCTGTTATCCCGCATTAAAGGTTTTGTGAAAGCCGTCGATGATGTTTCTTTCGAAATAAAAGAAGGGGAAACATTAGGTTTAGTTGGAGAATCCGGTTGTGGTAAAACCACGGTTGGCCGTATGACCTTGCGTTTGCTCGAACCCACCTCCGGAAAGGTTTTTTTTGAGGGAACAGATATTATAGGTTTAAAGAACAAAGAGCTTGAGATGATTCGTCCGAAGATGCAAATAATCTTCCAGGATCCTTATAGTTCTCTCAATCCTCGTTTCACAACAGAAAGGATTATTGGCGAAGCTCTTTCAGCACATGGTTTGGCAAAAGGTAATGCACTCCAGAAAAAAATAGAGTCCCTCATGGAAAAAGTAGGCCTTTCTAAAATATATATGAAACGCTTCCCACATGAATTTTCGGGAGGCCAGAGGCAACGAATTGGTATTGCGCGTGCCTTGGCCCTCAATCCCAAATACATTGTATGTGATGAACCCGTTTCTGCCTTAGATGTTTCCATTCAAGCACAAATCATTAACTTACTTCAATCGCTGCAAAAAGAAGACAACTTGTCCTTATTGTTTATTTCCCATGACTTAAACGTTGTAAAGCACTTATCACAAAGAACGGCGGTTATGTATCTCGGTAAAATTGTAGAGGTGGTACCAACGAAACTGTTAAACACTAAAGCCGCTCATCCTTATACCCAAGCGCTACTAAACTCTAAGCCATCTCTGAATCCGACTGACAGGAGACGACCTAAACCACTTCAAGGAGATGTGCCTTCTCCTCTCAATCCTCCATTGGGATGCCACTTTCATCCTCGTTGTCCTGAAGTAATGGAACGCTGCAAAACAGAAATACCTCGTCATATTAAATTAGAAGATGGGCATTTTGTAAATTGTCATCTTTACAATGATTAATTTTATTCTGAAAACAAGAAATTGGAATAAACTGTTAGGAAAATTCAATTTATATAAAATTAGCGATTGAGATTACCCTTAATCAGAAAAGCTAGAAATCAATAGAGCTTACTGAAAAAATTGCAGAAATATTTATATCGTAGTAAATTTATATTTTTCCCTTAAGTTAAATCAATGAATTTTAAAAGTGCTGACGATATCGAACCCTCATCTTGGTCAGAAAAAGAATTAAGGCTAGTCAATCACGTCGAATTATTTCAGTGCAAGCCAGCCATTCTAAAAAAAGCAGAAAACCGATTCTTTGCTTTACAAAAAGGCCTGGAAAAAGAAATAATCCCACTCTCTACAAACCTGCCAAAAAATTTAGACTTACTTAAGAATCAAATAGCAAGAGGAGAAAACCATAATGGTTTTCCTTTTCTATCTTTAGATTATCCACAAAATTTTTCCAAAACAGAAATGTTCACCATGAGAACCCTTTTTTGGTGGGGCCACTACCTGGGGTTTTCGTTAATCCTTAAAGGTGAGAGGCTTACAATATATTTAGAACGGCTGTTAGAAAATCGGAAAACTGAACCTTTTCAAGATATTTTTGTCTGTCTGGCCCCTAATCCTTGGGAATGGGAGTTAAACGAAAAAAACTATTCTCTGGTTTCCAAGTCCAACACCGAAGAATTTCAAAAAACAATTCTTGAATTGGGTTACCTGAAATTAATGCGGGTGGTTACATTTACAGATGGAAAGTTTATGGCTCTAAACTGGACTCAAACGGGTGTTCAATTTTGGAAGGACTTAGCACCAATAACAATGGATAAATAACTCAACCTTCAAGAAACGATTTAACTGCTTTTTTTGCATCATTAAGAATGGGTGCACCATCGCCTACCAAGAGAATTTCAAATTCGAAATTTAAAA
>JAKUOQ010000058.1 GCA_022450865.1 Nitrospinales bacterium
TAGCCCATTTAGAAAAATCTTCTGTAAAATTCTTTTGTTTATCAACAATTAGTTCTAAAATACCGTTTTTCTTTATTCTTTTGAATTCTTCAGAAGCTAATTGGTAAGCCTTGAAAAACGAAAGGCCGCGAATATCCAGTGTTTTAAACATTTCCATCGTAAATTCCTCCAGATTTTAGTCGACCTCAATAAGGCGTTAGACTAGTTGAATAGGTTTTATTGTAAGGTTGCAAAATTAAAAAATTATTAATTAAGCATTAATTTTTTTTTATATTTCACAAAAAGACGAAATTATTTCAGCAAGTCATTGAAAAAAAAGATTTTATTTTAATCAAGGTGCGAATGATGGTTCAGTTAAAATTTAAACATAGGTTTGTTTTCAATTCATATATGAATACTAAAATAGATAGGATATAGTTGTTTTCTAAAAATATTGTGGATTCTAGGACCAATTAGTAATCAGGAGAGCTAAATGGGCATTGTTCGAGGTGGAGATGCAGAGTACGAGGAGTTTGAGCCCTCTTATGAGGAAAAAACTGAGAAGCTTGTGGCAATTTTAAAACCTTTACTGGAGGAAAACCCTAGTTCTCTCAAACTTTCCGGAAAATATATAGCTACCGATGAGGTAAAGATTATTGGAAAATTTTTGCCTATGAAATCCGTTAAGTCACTCGACTTAAGTGATAATCAAATTAATGACGAGGCATTGCAGCACCTTTTTGAGTCGGATATTCTTGGTGGATTGGAAGAACTTTATTTGCAGGTAAACTTTTTGACCGGACAAGGATTGAGTGAACTCGTTAAATCCGAAAAAGTAAAACTGAAAAACTTAAAAGTTTTGGTTCTTTCGGATAATCGTTTAAGCGATTCATCCATTGCGGAAATGTTGCTTTCCAGTCACTTTCTAAACCTGGAGTCTTTGGACGTGGGTTGGAATGAAGCAGGAAACGAAACGGCTAAAGCCTTAGGCACGACCACAAAATTTCCTCAATTAAAGAAATTGGAAATGGAGCGTAGCTATATTGATGAAGAGGGGTTTAGTGAATTAGTAAAAGGAGAATTGGCAGATCAATTAGAGGTGTTGGATCTTTCAGCCAATAAAATTAAAGATGAATCCATGAAAATTCTAGCCCAGGCTCCAAAATGGAAATCTTTGAAAACTCTTCGGATATCACAGAATAGATTTGGCAATGAAGGCGCAAGGGCGTTGGGTGAATCCGTTTCAATGAGCGGTCTTACGCAACTTTATGTAGGTAGAAACTATTTTGATGCTGAAGGGGCTCAAGCGATTTATGAAAGTAAAACGTTGAAAAACCTTAAGACTCTGGTAATCAAAGAGGATGTTGATGATGGCTCCGGTCTTGTCAATTATTCGCGCCCAGAACTTTTACGACCGGATGATCCAAACGCGATCTGACCTGGATTTGAAATTTTTAAAATATTTTTAGCTTTTCCAGTTTAGTCAATTTAGGTGAGTTTTTTAAAGCAGCCTTAGCTTCCTCAGACTTTACCCGATTTCCACCTAAATGTAGATAATTTAAATTGCTAAGGTTGTCTGAATTGGCTATGGCCATTGCTCCTTCATCCCCCACCCGATTGTCTACCAGATTCAAATGCTCCACTTTTGTAAGATAAGGAGATTGTGCCAGTGCTTTGGCTCCTTCAGCCGTAATCCCATTACATTCGAGATTTAATGTGGTCACCTCGGAGAAAATTGATGCTTGGGCAAGGATCGACATGCCTTCATTTCCCAGATCATTAGAGCCTAAATGTAAATAATTAACTTTTGGTAGGAAGGGTGAAGAGGTAAGAATTTGAAGGCCTTTTGGTCCCAGTCGATTATGGGTGATAATCATACTGCTAATGGTTTTAACAAACGGGAAATGGGCGATCATTTCAGCGAGTTCGCAACCATGATTCTCTTCTATTTTCCCTGTTTTGGAAAATAGGTAGGCGTCCTGAATTTTAAGAACTTTTTTATCCTTTATATTTTCAAAAAGGATCTTTTCTTTTGGTGAAAGATTGTCGCCTTCGCCAGCATAATTTTCGCCATCGTTGCAAAGCTCTTCCCAGTTTTTTAATTTGTCTTGCATAAATCCTAACGTTTAAGCCGTTTCTCCCTTGCACAGCCTGCTTGATTGCCCATGCCGCACGCTTTCTTATAGTATTTGATGGCTTTACTTTGTCGACCTTCTTTGTAGTTCAAGGTGCCCATATTAAAACAGGATTGATCTTCTCCAGCTTCACAGGCCTTATCAAACATTTCGCGTGCCTGTTTAAAATCTTTACTATAAGGTGTTCCTTTCATCGCCAGAATAATGCCACCATTTGTGCAGCCTGTCATATATCCCGCCTCACAAGCTATTACATAATACTCCAAGGCTTTTTTAGTGTCTCTGTCAAGTATGCGATAACGCTCACCGACTTTAAAACAGGCTGTTGAGTTTCCTTTTTTGCAAAGAGCTTCCATTTTTTCTGCTTGCATTTGCTCAGCCAAGGCTCCAGAAGCAAAAATTCCCACGCTTAGCGCGAAGAAGATGACTATGAAAAAATATTTCACATCTACCTCTTTTCAATTTTTAGGTTGATGAATGGAAATCTGAAGACTTATTTTTACATTGCTTAGTATATCACAGGGGATGATTTAGCGTTGGAAAGCTTTTTAGAGATGAACAACTGATTTAAAATCTTTCGTTTGCATCCTTGTAGGTATTTTATTAACCTTCATAAAATCTCAGAAAAATGAAATAATTAAGTGTTATACCGTTGTTAATTTTATTCGCCTTTAAATTCAAGTTTAACGGGTAAATTATTTGTGAATATTGTAATGCTGGGTTATCGGGGTACAGGAAAATCGGTGATTTCAAAATTACTTTCTGAAAAGCTTCGTATGAAGCTATATAAAATTGATAACATGGTCTCCGAATTAGCAGGTAAATCAATTCCTGCAATAGTTGAGCAAGATGGTTGGGATAGTTTTCGTAAGCTAGAATCAGAGATTGTGGCGGAAGTTTCTAATAAAGCCAAAAACAGCATCATAGATTGTGGAGGTGGGGTAGTTTTAAGTGATGGTAATATGGTGAACTTAAAAAGGGAGGGAGTTTGTATTTTGCTCACCGCTAGTTTGGAAACTATTATTAAAAGAATTCGTAACGATAAAAACCGGCCTTCTTTGGAAAGTGGCTTAAGCTTTGAAGAAGAGCAGAGAAAAATTATTGCAGAGCGCGAAAGTAGGTATCGTCTTGCCGCTGATTTTATATGTGATACGTCGCAACGCCGACCCAGAGAGACAGCGGAAAAAATAACGGAATTTTTAAGTACAAAGGGATGGGTTTAAAAATGATGAGCCCCTTGTTTGAAAGCTTGGTTGTAAACAATTTGACTATTCTTACAGATGAACCGGATGATTCTACTGCAATGGTATGGAATGAGGCTGAAGTTCAGACAGAGTTAGAGAACAATGAAAAAGCAATATACCGTCTTGATCTTAATGACAAAGAGGTTTTACTGGAAGAAATTGAAGACTTGATGGCCTATAACAAAACGCAAAAGCTGAAAGACCTGAGGCTCGACAAGAATGAGTTTTTTGACGAAGGAGTAGAATTGTTGGTTCAGGCTCCTGCCTTAAAAAAGTTATTAACCCTTTCACTTGCTTACAATAAGCTCACCGATCAAGCTGTCGAAGCTTTGGCATCTTCGGAAATTCTTGGTAACTTGCAAAAATTGTTTTTGCAGGGGAACCGAATTGGAGTTGGAGGTTTAAAGGCTCTGGTTGCATCTGAAACCCTTTCAAACTTGCAGCTTTTGTATCTCAACCTTAATCCGATAGGGCCCGAGGGAGGGAAAGTTTTGGGAGGCCCAGGAAAAATTTCCCAGTTGGAAGAGCTTTATCTGCAGAAAATAGGTTTGGGAGAGAAAGGATTGCAGGCTCTTTGTGAATCAGAAAATTTTAAAAACCTTAAACTTCTTTCCCTTGCAGGAAATGGGCTTGACGACCACGCTGCAGAGCTGATTTACCATTCGACGGCTTTTCCTGAATTAAAAACGCTCGACTTATATAACAACAAAATCAGCGATCAGGCTGTTGACCAACTTCGAGCCTCGCCAAACCTTCCTAAACTAGATGCTTTGCAGGTTGATTGGCGAAGTTGATTTAGTTGTATGACTCAAAAACTTCCAAGTACAAAGCAGATCCTTATCCATTTTGATGCAAAAGACCCTGTTATGGCTGCGGTAATTCGTAAAGCAGGTGTGTTCAAGCTGAGTCGCAACCGCAACTACTTCTTAGTTTTATGTAAAGCTATCATTGCGCAGCAAATTTCAACCAAAGCAGCCGAGTCGATCACTCGGCGCTTTCAAGGCTTATTTGCACCTCAAAGTCCAACCCCTGAAGAAGTAGTTAGAATATCTAAGTTAAAACTAAGGAACGTAGGCCTTTCGGGACAGAAAGTGAAATACCTAAAAGATCTTGGTGCTAGGTTTTTAGATGGTTCAATTCGACCGCATCGGCTCACTTATCAAAATAATGAAGAAGTGATTGAAACTTTGACCTCGGTCTATGGTATCGGCAGATGGACGGCAGAAATGTTTCTTATTTTTTCTTTAAATCGGATAGATGTTTTACCCTTGGGGGATTTGGGGCTCAAGGCAGGGATTAAAAAAATTTATAATATGCGCAGCTTGCCATCGCCGAAAAAGATGCTTGCTCTGGGTAAAAAGTGGCATCCTATGGAAACTGTGGCAACCTGGTATGCTTGGCGAATACAGGATGCAGAAATCATAACTTATTAACCCCTCTTGGTGAGGGTAGAGGTCGCTATGGATTTTATAGATGAAAAAATTGAAGAATATGCTTTTGATCATACTAGTTATGAAGGGGATTTGTTAGAACAACTGGAAGAAGAGACATATAAAAAACTGGAAATTCCTCAAATGACGACAGGAAGGATTGAAGCGAGATTGCTCAAACTATTGGCACGTTTGGTAGGCGCCAAACGAATATTGGAAATTGGTACATTTGCAGGATACAGTGCTCTTTCAATGGCGGAGGCTTTGCCAGAAGAAGGTGAATTGGTAACCTGCGAAATAGATCCCGAGGCAATTATTTTTGCAAAAAAATATTTCAACTTGAGCCCGCATGGAAAAAAAATAACATTGATGGAGGGCTCGGCATTGGAATCTTTGAGAAAGATTTCAGGTTCGTTTGATATGGCCTTCATTGATGCGGATAAGGAAAACTACAGCAATTATTATGAAGCCATTTTGCCTCTAATTCGCTCCGGAGGCCTTATAGCGATCGATAACGTGTTGTGGAGCGGCCGCGTGCTCGACCCAAAAGACAAGTCAGACAAGGCGATTCATCAGCTCAATGAAAGAGTGATTCGGGATGAAAGGGTAGAGTCGGTTTTGCTTACTGTCCGTGATGGATTAAATTGCATTGTTAAAAATTAGTTTGTATTTAATCCTGAGAATGCATGGCATGTTGATCCTTATTTAGGTCTGTGCTAGCGTACTAAAAATTGTTTAACGTAAACTCATGTTAATAAAAAAATTAGGAATTTAAATTCTATGGCTGAAACACTGGGCAGTCTTGTGGACAAGCTTTCAATTAAAAATTTACGGATTTGGCATCTCGATGAGGCATTAGAGCAGAAAAATACATCAGATTATGCAGAGTTAAAAGCTAAGCGTGATTTGGCAGATAAACAAAGGCAAAATCTTGTGAACGAAATAAATGATTTCCTAGTCTCCGCTTTTAAGGGTGAAGTTTGTATCCGCGATGAAAAAATAAAGTTGTATGCCAACACCAATGTTTCCTCATCCGATAGTATTAAAAAACTTGGAGAAGCTGTAAGTGAGCTGGCTTTTAGGAATATAAAACTATGGCATTGTGAGGATGAAGTAAGGCGGACTGATTTGGCAGATGTAGAAATTGTAAAAATTAAAAGGAGGATTGATACGACTAATCAGGAACGTAATGACCTGATGGACAAAGTAGATGAGATTCTCCAGATCGAATCTGAGGAAAAAAAGGAATCCTAAAGGTAGGTTATTCAACAACCCTTTTCTTTTACGATTACTTTCTTCTCATTATTTTTTTATAGTTTTTGTGCAATAAGCGATGCAAAGGCCTTAGGTTCTTCGTCCACTTCTTGATACCTCAAAATCCGAAGATCATTGAAAGCTTTGAGCAATTCATTGTGTTCTAAAACCCACTCCTTTTTAAAGCTGCTATATTTTAGGTAGTCTACGCTAAACGTTTCGTAAAATAAAATTCCGCCTGATTTCAAAGTTTTGCGTATTTCCTGGAATAGTTTTCGTTCAAGGAAATTAAAACAGAGCACCAGGTCGTATTCATTTTCAGGCAAGGAGCTATTATCTAGGTCAGTAGAAAGTGTTGTGATAGTTACGTTTTTCTCATTTGCAAGTCTCTGGGCTTTTTTCAGAGCTATCTCGGATATATCCATACTGACCACTTCATAACCCAAAGATGCGGCAAAAACTGAATTTCTTCCCTCACCAGCGGCAATATCCAAAGCTTTTCCTCCTTTAATAAGAAATTCAGCATGGGATTTGAGCCATTCGCAGGGTTCCTTTCCTGTGATATAGGAATCACCATCGTATTTTGTGTCCCATTTCTCCTTGTCTTTAAATGACATATAAACTTTCAAATAAGGTTTTCCAGATTATGTAATTATAAATGCGAGTTAAACTAATAACAAGCTGGTGTTGGCCTGTGTTTTCAGCAATTAAGCAAAATCTTGACATAGGCATGTTTTTTTTCTAAGATGACGGTTTTATTTATAACTCTAGAAGCGGGGGAATTTCCGTTTTCTACGGTTCGTTTATCAGGAGTGATGGGAATGATTGCAGTAGTTCAAACCGGTGGCAAACAATATAAAGTATCTGAAGGTGATGAGATTCAGGTTGAAAAACTGGATGGCAATGTCGGGGAAAGTGTTAATTTAGAAAAAGTCCTCATTTGCGGAGAAGGAGAGTCTGCAAAAGTTGGCAATCCGTTTCTTGAAGGTTGTTCAGTCGTGTGTCAAGTGACAGAACAGTATAGAGATAAAAAAATCATCGTATTCAAAAAACATAGACGAAAAAATTATCGCAGAAAAAATGGACACCGCCAATCATTGACACGTTTGAAGGTTACTGCAATTAACGCATAATAAAACCGGGGAAAATGAAACATGGCACATAAAAAAGGACAAGGAAGTACCTCAAACGGTCGTGATAGTAGAGGCCAAAGATTAGGCGTTAAAAGATATGGTGGTCAATCTGTTAAGGCTGGAGAAATACTGGTGCGCCAGCGCGGTACTCATTTTCATCCTGGAGATAATGTCGGGTTGGGTAGCGACTATACGATCTTTGCAAAAATCGAGGGTGTCGTTAAGTTTGAACATCGTGATCGCAAAACGCAAAAAATTAGTGTCTACTCACAAAACTAGAGTCCTGTTTCCATTCTAAGCTTTTCCCATAGAACTTGAAAAACCACTCCGGGCTATGCAATAGCCCATTCAAAACTTAAACTCATGTTTATTGATCAGGTCAGCATCTCTGTGAAAGCAGGAGATGGAGGGGACGGTTGCTGCAGCTTCAGGAGGGAAAAACATATCCCCTTGGGTGGCCCCGATGGCGGCGATGGAGGAAAAGGCGGGGATGTCATCTTAAAAGTAGACCC
>JAKUOQ010000059.1 GCA_022450865.1 Nitrospinales bacterium
TTGAAAGATCAAAATCATTCCTGCCTGTTTACTTCAGTTAGCGATGACCAATATAAAAGCATTGTAATGCCAATGCGTTTATAGATTTCCCTTCAAAGATCAAAAAATGTATCCAGTTTCTCATCGTTACGTGGACTTTTGCCGGTAACGCCTTCCCAAATTTCTTTCGTCTCCATACAAAGATAAATGTTCAGTTCTTTTGACTTTTCCTGTAAAAACCCTCGAACGGTTTCGTATGCATTATTTCTTAACGGGCGTAAGTAACGAAATTTTCCATCTTTGCCCGGTAAATGCTCTCCGGTGAATAATAGGGTCTCGGGGTGACGTGACTTAATAATGGGTTTTAGCGATGATTGATAACGAAAACTTCCCAGACTTACCCATTCCATTTGCGAGGCAGGAATAAAATCAAACAGCATTTCTATCAACTCCCTATATAATTTTTCCCAACCAGGGGTCAGTATTATCGGATCCAGGTGAAAGCCGACTCGGTAACCTTTTTTTACACAGAGGCTAGCCGCATATAGGCGATTCTCCAAACTTGGTGTTCCCTTTTCTTCGAGATCGATGACCTGTTGCGGATTGATCGACCAAGAGACGATGACATTAGTCGGATCCGGTTGGTCTAGTAAATTTTCGATGCGATCCGATTTGGTTTTTAATTCCAATAATGCATTTTTCTGTCTATTGAAAAATGGAATTAGTAGTTGTGAATAGGGTATCAGTGCATCAAGCGCGAGGCTGTCAGTGATCTCTCCGGTTCCAACGCGAAAGGTACGGTCAGGGAATTGCGTAAAAACCTTCTCGAGTTCTAGAAAAAGATCTTCCACATTTACATAAGCCACCTGCAAAGGATTGTTATTTAAAAAATCCTGTAGAAAACAATAGGAGCAATCGTAAATACAGTTTTTTGATAAGTTGACGACATAATAATTGCAACACACCATACCGGGACTTGCGCCGGGACATTTCTTTAAAAAAGATCCATTGAAGCGAGATAGAACTAGATTCTTTTTTCCCTCTCCAAAAACATCGGATCGGGAAACTTTAAACTCTTTTTCCAGTTGTCCTATATCGTCAATTTCATAAACCGGTACATGGCTAAGCCTAGATAATATTTCTCGGGTCAATGAATAGTCTTTGGAATTGTGTTCTACAAAGACTGCATCTGGTTCATAATTAGCTGTTAAAGCCTTATAACCTGTTGTTTTATTTTGCATTATTTTATATAATGAGCGCGTTTAGGTGTTTCGAATGGTTGAACCACCTACTTTATCACTTTAAAGAAGGAAATAAAATGGACTTTCCAAGCTCGCTCCAAGATCAGCAAATAGAAATCAAGTCGACATTTTCGCCACATTTTGGGTTTCTTTTATTATTTGCTGTTTCGGTGAGTCTGAATTTTTATTTTTTATTTTTCGATGGGAAAAATTCAGTAGAAACTGCGAAAGCCATTCCACAAGAAGAAGTATCCTTAGAAATTGAACAAACTATTTCACAAGAAGAAGTACCCTTTAATTTAGTTGGGTCAAAAGATGAAGGTCTTAATCGTGAAAAAAATATTTCTCTCGATAAAATTGTACCCCCGGCTCCAAAAATTCAGCAGGTATCATTCTCAATATCGGATGATAAAAAAATTGGTGATAAAGTAGTTCAATCTTTGGAGTTCAAAGTTCGTAACTCCTTAAATTTTACGGTTTGTAAAATTATTTCCCACAAAGAAGGTTGTGCTGCATTATCTGCACATCTTGGACGGCTAATGTCATGGTTTTTTGACGTCAATAGAAGTATTAGAAATGGCGATGCTATGAAAGTAATTTATCAGGCGCAAGACGGACCGGAGCAATTCAAAATTTTAAATCTTTCTTATAAAAGTCAACGGTTTGGAAAAACCTTTGTGGCAAATTTTTTCGATGGCCTGGGTCAACCAGGGTATTTCGATCTCGATGGAAACGAAATTGCCAGCCGAATTGAGGAATCACAAAGCCCTATGCGAACCTATACCGAAATCACATCTCTGCCAGGAGATTTTCGTAAAGGTTTGGGAGGGCACTCTGGGACCGATTTTAAAGCTCCTGTTGGAACACCAGTATATTCAGGTTTCAAGGGTAAGGTAACTCGAGCAAATTGGAACGTTCGCGCCAATGGCTATTGTGTGGAAATCGATCATCCACAGAAAGGCATTAAAACATTGTATTTGCACCTCAGTAAAGTACTTGTTAAACCGGGGCAAACTATAAAGGGAGGCCAAAAAATTGCTGAGTCAGGAAACACGGGACGAACCTTTGCCCCTCATTTGCATTATGAAATTCAGCATAGAAAAAATCGAGATCGGATATATAATCCCTTCAAATCTAAACATCACAAACATTATACCCGCAAAATACCGGTTGATCGTCTCGAGCAGTTTAAAAAAACTGTGCAAGGCTACAACTCGCTTTTAAAACAAAGTTGACCGGAAGGAGAAAAAGAATCAGATTAGGAACGGCAATTTTATAGAAAAATCAGGGACGCCTTGATTTCTCCCCTCAAAAAAGAGGCGACAATGAAGTAAAAATCCTCCCCCGATTAAAATTCGAATTGGATGTCTAATTTTTGATGTTTTCTTATGTTTTTTTGCACTTACTTTAATACCCGTTCTTGTTTTTAAATATGTAAACCTGCCCTCAACCCCTTTCATGTTCGCCACAGGCAAGTGAAAAAACTGTATTCCATGACAACTGTACTAATTCCAATAAATTGAAATGATCAAAATTAAAATTTCGAAAACCTTGGAAGCTAAGATTAGAAAGGGTTATCCCTGGGTATTCAAATATCAATTAGAGAACGTTGTTACTGAAGGTTCTAGCAGTCTTGCTGTCATTTATGATCACAAAAACCGTTTTCTGGCAATTGGGCTATGGGACCCTGATTCAGATCTTTGTTTTCGGGTATTGAATTTGTTCGAACCCAAAGAAATTAATTTGGATTTTTTTTTACAAAGGTTCCAAAAAGCTCTTTTACTTAGAAAGGATTTGAATGAACAAGGGACAACTGGATATCGAGTTCTAAATGGTGAAAACGATGGTTTTCCAGGACTCATTATGGACAGGTATGACAAAACATGGGTAATAAAAGTTTATACAAAAAGTTGGTTTGATTATTTAGATCTGATGCTGGAAGTAATTAAGTCTGAGAAAAATGTAGATCAAGTAGTATTGCGCTTAGCGAGAAATTTAGAAAAGTCCTCTACTTATTACTTTGACGGACAGGTGTTGTTTGGTCCCGATCCCATTACTCCAGTTCGGTTCCGCGAGAATAATTTAAATTTTCAGGTGGATGTTATAAATGGGCAAAAAACAGGATTTTTTCTCGATCAAAGAGATAATAGACAGCAAATAAGAAAAATATCAAAAGGATTATCGGTGCTGAATGTTTTTAGCTATACCGGAGGTTTTTCAATTTATGCCATATCTGGTGGTTGTAGAAAAATTGTGGAAATAGACAGTAATGGATTAGCTTTAAAATCTTCATTGCAGAACAAGAAATTAAATTTCGAGGAATCCAGTAATTTAGAATATCAGCAAATAGAGGGCGATGCTTTTCAAAAGTTGCAAGAATTGAAATCGACAAATTCTCAGTTTGATCTTGTTATTTTAGATCCACCAGCATTTGCACGAAAGAAAAAGCATCGACCGCAAGCCTTGAGAGCGTACAGTCGTTTAGTGGAGCTTGGAGTTCAATTAGTTGCTCCGGGAGGAAGGTTGTTTTCTGCTTCCTGTTCGGTGCATATTTCTGCAGACGATTTTTATAAGGCCGTGAACTATGGAGTTGCATCTGTCCAAAAACAGCTAACCGAAATATCAAGAACGGGGCACGCAATAGATCACCCTATAAAATTCAATGAGTTAGGATATTTAAAGTCTGTGATAGGCTGGGTTGGAGACAAAAAATAAAGGCAAACCATTTAGAAAGAGTGGTTTGCCTGATTTCCGGTAGCAAGGCGGTGTTGGTTGGGCGCTGAAACGAAAAAGTTTAGTACAATTACATTAAGAGGTAGTTTACTAAAACCGGCATAAGCCAGTAAGTAACCTATACCTTGCCTACCTCCGTCTAGCTTTTTTCTTTGCTTTTTTCTTTGTAGCTTTTTTCTTTGCTTTTTTCTTTGTAGCTTTTTTCTTTGTAGCTTTTTTCTTTGTAGCTTTTTTCTTTGTAGCTTTTTTCTTTGTAGCTTTTTTCTTTGTAGCTTTTCTCTTGGTTGCCATCAAGATCTCCTTTCGTACATCTTTTGGTATCCGTTTCAGCGCCCAAATACCGTTTATCATTTTATGATATAAGCGTTTGTTGTCAAGCGAATATTCAGAATTTTTAATTTTTCTGGAGCTGCTTTTAAGAAATGAAAATTTTATTTTGTTTGATTTTGATCACCATTAAACCCTTAAGTGTAAAAAACCCCGTATTTTAGGGCTGAAAACCTGTATGATCAATTTAACTTAGAAGTACGCATATTCCGATTCGATCAGAAGCGTACTTTATTAATTAAAAATATTTTTTAAATTTTTATGAAACTTTCCGTCAGCTTGATCAAAATTAATCGTTTTGATAGCTTTTCTGAATTTACTCATGCTAGCAGCCCTAGGTATTTTAAAAATCATTTAGGAAAAATAGAACAGTATGATTTTGCAAAAAAGGATGATTTGCAAAAATACAACATTCACATGATCCAATTTATGAACATGGTTCAGGGTGTAAAAAAAATTCCCTATTTATTAAATCAAGTTCATAGTGATCAAATTTTTGTACTGAAGGATGTATCTCAAACTCATGAACAGGTTGCAAAAGTTAAAGCGGATGCGATAATAACCCACCTCTCTGAAATACCGATTGGAATTTTTACAGCGGATTGTATTCCGATTCTTATTTGTGATCCGCGGCTTCAAGTGGCGGCGGCGATCCATGCAGGACGAAAAGGAACCTACCAAAGTATTGTAAATAAAACAATAATGGCTATGAAGCGTGAGTACGGCTGTCACCCAGAAGATTTGGTTGCGGGCCTGGGTCTTGGTATAAGGGGTTGCTGCTATGAAATTCCTGAGAACTGTTTAGGCCCATTTGAAAATAAAATCCCGTTAAATCCACCTTTTGTGAAATCCATAGGGGATGGAAAGTTTTTGTTGAACTTGTATGCAGTTAATACTCAGGAAATGATTGATGCAGGGCTGCTTCCAGAAAACATATTTTTGAGTGAAGAATGCACTTTTTGTTCGCCAATGAAGTATTTCTCTTACCGTCGAGAAGGTCAAACCGGAAGAATTTTAACCTTCATTATGTTGCAGTAGGTAGACCTGTTTAGATTTGAAAAAACCATGTTTAACAATATTGATAAACTGTATTCTAAGGCTTTATACTAAACGAGTTTCGTTGAGCTTTAAAAATTAAAAAAATGGTTTTGAATGACTGAAAAAAATATTCCTAGCGCGAAAGATTTGACCGTAATACAGCATTTCCCCATCGAATGGATTAAATTACAGCCTCGCAAGGTAGAGGAAATTCTATCCACATTATCCCTTGAGGAAAAAGCGAAGCATGTGCTTAGCCTACCCGCTGTGTTTCAAAGAGAATTGCTGGTTCTTTGTGAAGACGCGGTCGAGGTTACTCAATCTATCCCTGCAGAGGAAATTTATCATTTAATCAAGGAATTGGGGAGTGAAGATTCTCTACTTATCCTGTCCATGGCATCCCCGGAGCAGTTGCAGTATTTTTTTGACCTGGAATGGTGGCAGAGTGATAAATTTCAACCTCAGCGAGCAATGGAGTGGTTAGAACTTTTGGATCAATGCAATGAACCGGAAACCTTAGGATGGTTTTTAAACGAAGATTTTGATCAAAAAGTAATGCTATTGCAATCTCTGATAAAAGTTTTTAAGCAAGATGAGATGACAAATTCATATGAAGGGGTGGAAGGCTTGGAACATTATTCCCCGGATGGGGTTTATGATGTGTTTTTTAAAGTTAAAGAATCAAAAGTTATTCGAAAATTATTATTATTATTGGCGGATAAAGATATTGCTTTTCTTCACGAACTTCTGGAAGCAGTTATCTGGTTTCCTACGACAATAACTTTGGAAAAAGCTTACCAATGGCGGCTAACCCGAACTTCGCAAAGAGGTATCCCAGAGTTTGAAGAGGCAATGGGAGTTTATAGCAGTTTGAATCCAGACGACCTGAAGCAAGAGGTGCCTTTATCAGAAAATTTTTCAGGCGGAAAATTTAGTTTTTCTCCGCAATACCCGTTGACCCAAGCTCTTCTTTCCCATTTTTTTGGGCAATGTGTTAAGAGTCTGGATTCTGAAGAGAGGTTGAATGCCATCCGTTGGGAACTGGTCTGTTTGGCAAACAAAATTATGGTGGCAGATAAATGCGATCTTTCCGATTTGAAAATTCGCCAAAAGGCAATGAGAAAAGCAGTGGGTTATGTCAATATCGGCTTGGAGCTCGGGGCATCGGGAGATCTGGAAAAAGGTCATTCGCTTTTGCATCAACTTTGGATGCAATCGTTATTTCAAGTGGGATTTGAACAACTAAAACAGATTCGGTCAAAAGCAAATTTGTTCCTAAAAGAAAATGGTTCTTTTATGGAAGAATTTATTTCGGAAGATGAAAAAGAAAAATTAGGCGCTCTTGTTTTATCCTTTCCTCAAATCGTAGAGAAGGGGGAGGATGATACGGCAATCCTTTGGCGAGATCCTGAATCATTGGACGATATTCGAGCAATCAATAAACTTCTTGATCGTTGGGCTTTTAATATCCGTTTTGCAAAACAAAGCCTGGGCTTGAATACAAAGACATTGGAACTCAAATGGGGGGGATTTGATATCCCAGAAAATGGGAAGTTGGAACTTTTGACATTGTTCATGACAGCATTTGCCCGACACACCTTGTTCAAAACCTTGTCTTGTGAACCCCTTACTGTTTCAGCGGCAAAAAGTTTTCTGAAGGTTGTTTTCATAGCTGGTATTTTTCAGGATGAAGAAAAAATTGTTGATGAAGACAAACTTTCATCTTTTGAGCAGGCTTTATTAGATACCCCGATGGCGTGGACCAAATCGGATCAGGGATTACTCAGAGAATTGCTAGCTCAATGCGTAGCGACTCTTGAAGAACAATTTGGTCGACTGGATTTTTCTCGAACCATTGAATGGCAATACACTCATGGACTATTAATCACCTACTCTCGTGGTGAGGAATAGGTTAATACCCATTGAGTTAGGGTAGGCGGTTAAGAAGAGGCTCGTTTAATGGATTTTACAATAAGTTCAGCTGCATGTTCCGCACTTTCCCAGCCCTCCAACTCAACCCACTTTCCTGACTCCAAATCTTTATAATGTGCAAAAAAATGAGAGATCTGATTCAGTAACATCTTGGGCAAATCGGAATACTGTTTTTCTTCTTTAAAATAAGGATTCAGGGCATCTACCGGGACGGCCAGAATTTTTTCATCGGTCCCTTTTTCATCCACCATGTTTAAAACCCCGACAGGTCGGCATCGAACAATACAGCCAGATAAAAATTCAACTGGGGAGGCCACAAGTATATCTATGGGGTCTCCATCTTCTGACAGTGTGTGCGGGATAAATCCGTAATTGCAAGGATAGCGCATGGATGTATGCATAACACGGTCAACATAAAGCGCGCCGGATTTCTTG
>JAKUOQ010000006.1 GCA_022450865.1 Nitrospinales bacterium
AAGTTTTTCCGGTAGCGGGTTTTGTGCCGGTTTCTTAGTTGAGTGGCGGATGTTGGGCTTCACAAATAAGCTGAACAATATTTCCGCCTAAAACAATAACAGGGCTTAGGTAGGGTTCTTCCATTTTTTTGAAGAGGAAGGAGCTCCACCTAGCTATTATTTATAGGTGTCTAGATGAGTAGTGAAGTGGCAGTGATTGAAACAGCGCTTGGAAATATTGAACTGGAATTTCTAGAAGATGTGGCCCCGGGCCACACAAAAAACTTCAAAGATCTGGCCAATAAAGGATTTTATGATGGCACCATTTTCCACCGGGTGATTCCTGGTTTTATGATTCAGGGCGGTGATCCGAACTCTAAAAGCGAAGACCGTTCCGCGCACGGAACTGGTGGACCAGGTTATACGATCAATGCAGAATTTAATGATACTCCACATGACCGTGGTGTTCTTTCAATGGCTCGTTCGCAAGACCCGAATAGCGCTGGCTCGCAGTTTTATATTGTGGTCAAAGACTCTCATTTTTTGGATGGGCAGTACACCGCATTTGGCAGAGTGATCAGTGGAATGGATGTGGCAGATAAAATAGTTGATTCTCCTCGAGATGCGAGAGACAACCCGAATGATCGGATAGAAATGAAATCTGTGAAAATCGTAAACCGGTAAAGCATTTATTCTTCTTTTATTTAGGAAATAAGATGGAAAACGAATTTAAAATCAATCTCTATGAAATAATGGGAACCTCTACTCCGGCAGGTAGAACGTCGGAGGATGGGGACCCCGCAGGAGATACGATAAGAAACCTGTTGATGGAAAACTGGGAAAAATACGAAAAGATTGCGGTCTATTTTGAAGGCGTAGTACAAATGACCCGTCCTTTTGTTGACGAGGCCTTTGCTAAATTGCTTGAGGTTTACACATTAGATCAGTTTAACCAAAAGCTGCACTTCCCAGATGCCAATGACCGAATTGTAAAAAGCTTGAACGATGCGATAAAACTCAGGATGAAGATAATCAAAACCCAAAAAGAACGTGAGGAGCAGGCAGGTCTTTAAGATATTTTTTGGACGGCCTATTTGACAGAGGTTTTTCCTACCTCTTCAATAAAAGGATTTAAAAAAGCTTCCACTGCCGCTGCATTCTGAACAGTAAAGATACGATTATGCGAAGTCATCGGTTTATCGACAATAATGGCTTTTGCATTTTCTATTTCCTTTAAGGCTTTCTTATTACCAGGTTCTGTTGTGATTTCGAGGCTTTGGAGAAGGTCGGCTTTTCCCAAGCAAGGCACGGCATTGCCAATTGCAGCGACAACCATTCCAGATCGGTGGCGGTCGTTTAGAAGCAATCGCAGTAATTCGTCTTTCCATAAATAAGTTCTTGCGCCACTCCCTCCAATTACGATCACCCCGTGAAAAACTCCTTTGACTTGGCGAACTCCTTTGGCGGCGGAAACATAACTATCGCCAGTGATTCCTTCGATAGCATCGACGATCAATACATCAGGATTCGTACGGCCACTTTTCATACCAACGGCTTCTTTTAATTTACTGGAAGCGACTAGAACAGTTGCCCCCTCTGCAGTCATGGCTTCGAAAACCGGATCGAATTCGCTTTCCATATAATAGTCTTTAGGGATGATGATCAGTATGTTTTTGCCTACAAGCCTATCCATATTTCAATACCCTTTAATTTTAAATATCATAAGGTCGCGTCTGGGGGAAATAGTCGCTACCAGTATTAATGTTCCCGTCCCGTTAGTGTCGAATAAACCGGCGCGATTCACCGTCAGTGATTCAGGGGAATGGATTGTTTCTGATTTTCAGATTGGGAGTCTAGCATAAAGCGATAGAGTAGAAACCCGTTTTTTGCAGAGAGTTGTTTCCCGTGTTTGATCAGTAAATTTTTAAATATCGCTCTCTCACCCATTGTCAGGACTGAATCTTTTCCAAAGATATAATGAAAGTTGAACAGAACATGGGTGATACCCCGGACCTTCAATCGATTTAAAATATCTGCCGCATAGACGCCTTTGTCGATGATTTTGGTCAAAGTATGGTCTTCAAAAAATGTATCACTGAAAAAGGGACGATCCATCAAATATCCAAGATTTCCCATATAAACCAGCAAAACTTTGTCCTTTTCCGTCAACATCTCATTCGCATCCTGGTAGGAAGGAAAAGCTTTGACTTGTCGGGTCAAATACTGTTCCCGGGATTCCTTTTTTAGGATGTAAGAAAGTGGATCAACCCTAAACCACTCTTTCATTATTATAGAAGTATTGAACAAAAGACCGAGGGTTAGAATCGATGTTAAAAATAGCTTCTCCTTTTTTCCGATTTTAGTTTTTTGAAACAGCTGTGTTAGTCCGGTGACCAAAAGAACTGAAAGAAAAGCAAACGCGGGTGCTAGAAGGCGAATATATTGTGTCTGCATGAACCAGAATATCAGTAGCACGGAAAACACAATGGCTAATGGTATAGATTTGCGATCCAAACCCAAAAGGGCAGGAATTAGTAGTAAATAAACGATTCCAATGTGACCATCGAATTTGAGGGAATGGGCTTCACTAAAAAAGGTCAGGTTTATGGGTAGCAACAAAAAATCCAGAAAGCTGTGCCCCATACCCAAGGACGAATAATATTGAAACTGCATCTGTGAACGGACGACATCCCAGTTTATTGCGTTTTCGCCGCCAAAAATGTTCATAAAAAATGGTGCAACCGGATTGCCGGTAAAAAAATAATTCCTTGCCAACCAGGGTGAAAGAATTAATAGAGAGCCAAATATTAGTATCAAGCATTGGCTGAGGGTCTGTTTTAAATTTTTATGGGTTCTGCCATGCAGAGCGAGTCCTAAGAAGGCCAGAGGTAAAATGATAACGGTGGTTAGGTTAGTTGCAATAGCAGCGCCGGCAAACAAGGTCATCAAAAAAAACCATCCGGGTTGTTTTTGATCACATCCATTTTTCCAGGAATAAAAAGCTAAAAAAACGTAGGCAGCTGCTTGGAGATCCACATAAGCAGAAGAAGCCACGCTAAAGAAAGTCGGAGTTGAAATAAATATTAGAGGTGTTAGCCATGCATAGTTTTTATGAATATTTTTTTTGGAGTACTGCCAAAGGGCAAATAAAAGAAGAAAGACAATTCCTAAACCAGTAAGCTGCGCCAGTGAATCAGAACCCAACGCCAAAGCAAAAAGATAAAGCATTTCAATTTGCTGAGGAAAAAGTGAATATATATTGTTAGGAAGGTGGACCAGTCCTCCCGTTTGCAGGAAAGCTTTAGGCACAGCCAGATGATAAACTAGAGCATCGTTAGCAAATGCGGGCGCGAATGCCGATCCAATGGATAGAAGGACAAGGAGTCCGAGAAAAGATTGAGTCAAATTCCTCAACCCGCTATCTTCCGCTGGTTGTGATATTGGGCTATTAAAAACACTCAATAGTTTTTTGACCTGCGATAGATTTTTCCAGCCTAAGACTAGGAAAACTACCAGAATACTCCAACAAACAGCAGAATTGATAAAGCCAGAAAATACGAGAACTGTCATGATTCCGGAAAAAACTATGGAGCCGAGTGCGGTGGAAAATAAAACCGCTTCACCTGGGTCCGGGAATTTCAATCCGAAAATTTTATTTAAGAGGAGTTGGCCAGAGTTATGGAAAGCTAGAAAGATTAGAAGGAATAATGCAAAATCCATCAGTACATTATAGGGGAATCAGAAAGGAAAATTTCGTTGAGTCAGCCAACCTTCACCCTCTCAAAATAGAGAAAGTAATACAGCAAGTAAGATTTAAATTGTAATCCCACTAGTTTCATTTGCAGCGAATAACGAAAATTCTTCACTGGCTTCTTTGTAATCATCAAACCAAGCGGCGTCCGGGTTTCTATAAAATGCTAAAAAGCGGGCGTTATCTTCAGAATTTGCAGCGCGCGCATATTTGAAGAAAATTTGATCTTGTGTCATTCCCACCACTTCAATTTTTCCAGACTCATGAGACATGACAAGACGCGCCCTTTTTGCCAGGCCAGAGCAACGTATCCGCGCCTTTTCAAATATTTCATAACCTTTTTCAACAGGAATAGAGTAGGTTTCATTTCCCAGAGTTGGACGACACAAAAACACATAGTAGGGCGGCACACCCATGAATGAAAGTTTGGAAAATAATTCAGCCAGCACATCTGGGTCGTCGTTGACGCCTTTTACTAAAGGTGTTTGGTTAACCAGTGTGACACCAGCATCCATTAGGGCATTGAGCCCCTCGACTGCCTGAGGTGTGAGTTCCCGTGGATGATTGAAATGCGCCATAATATAGATTTTCTTTTCATGCGTACTGTATTTGCGAAACATTTCAAGTAGGGACGGGTCGTTTAAAATTCGGAACGGATTAAAAGCTGGCACCTTGGTACCAATGCGGATGATCTTGATATGATCAATTTCTCGAAGCTGTTGAATAATAGGCTCCAACTTACTGGTAGAAAGAATCATAGGATCACCACCCGTCAACAATACATTATTAATTTCCTTGTTGTTTTTAATGTATTCAAGACCTGCGCTGATATCTTTTGTTACCTCGTCATTCTCGTTCATAAACAGCCTTTTACGAAAACAGAAACGACAATAGGCTGCACAGACTTCATTGACTAGCAATAATGCGGTCGAGGTATATTTATGCTCTAAGCCATGGACCTTAGTATATTTTTCTTCATTGGATGCATCGAGTTCACCCCATTCATTCAACTCCTCCACATCAGGCATGATAATGCGTTTGATAGGATCGTTAGGATCATCCCAATCAATTAAGGATTGATAGTAGTCATTGGTTCGGAAAACAAACTGGTCATTCACTTTCTGCATTTCCTCACGTTCCGAATCCGTCAATTGAGGAATCTGCTCAAGCTTTGTTAGGTATTTGATTTTTTTAAATTTTGAACTGAGGTGTTTTAGTATAGCGTTCATCAAGCACCTCCTTTAATTATTGGTTAATATTTTAACTTTCATGGAGTTTTTCCCCCACAAAAGCTCAAACAAGCAAACCCAGCCCCCCCCCTCTAAATATAGGGGGAAAATAAAACCTTAAACTCTGTGGAAAGGATTTTTAGGTGCTACGCTGAGCGAACCCTAATTTGGTACAGTGTGGGTTTCAAGTTGTGAGCAAATCATACTTGATTCGTGGGGAGCTCGCAAGAAAAATTGCTGCAAACCCCATCAAGTTTGATATAAAAAAATTATTAAGCAATTGAAAATAATGCGATAAGTTGAGTTTGGACGAAAATCGCACCCTGACCAGATCTCTTTAAATTAACACCCTAGCACATGGGATTTCTTATAAAAATTTTTTAGAAACTGATTGTTTTTAGTCGAAGAAATTTTATTGACAGAAAAACCGTATGGATTATAATGCCTTCCTTTATAATCAACTCTGGTAAGGGCTTGGCCGAAAAAAGCTGATTTTTGTATGAGTTGGTTTGAATGGATTTCTTTGCTTTAGGCAGTCAGTAAAAATCCTGTTTTTGAAAAAATGCACCAAACTATTTAGGTTTTATTTATATAGGAAGCTTTAATCCACTATCTTATAAGGAGATTGTTTAATGAAAAAGGCTTTAATTTTAAGTGTGATGGTAATATTCAGCTTGGTTGCCGTGGGCTCTGTTTTCGCAAAGCCTGCTAAATGTCCGCAGCCACGGAAAACCAAAGCTGCGCCAGGTAGCATAGCTAAAAAAGATAAAACAAAAAAGGCTAATGCGAAGAACGGTAAGAAAATTTTCATGAAAACCGCAAAGCCAATGGCTTGCAAAATGTGTCATGGTCCAAAAGGAGATGGTGGTGGGAAACTGGGTGCAGCTTTGAAGCCTGCGCCACGTAACTTTACCTGTGCTGCAACCATGAAAAAAGTTTCTGCAGGTCAAATGTTCCATATTATTAAAAATGGTTCTAAAGGAACAGGCATGGTCGCTCATGGTAAGACTTTGAAGGATAAGGAAATCTGGGATGTTGTTAAATACATCCGTACGACGTTTATGAAATAAGCTAAGTACTTCTAAAAAGGGCAAGTCGCGCATATTGCGGCTTGCCCTTTTTTTATGCCATTTTTCTGTCCTCGGTCCATTGTATGATACAAAGAAGATAAATTAACTTGGAGCCTTCTTTGAGTTTTCTCCAGTTTTCCATTTTGTTTCGATCGGGATGCCTTTTCTTAGCTATCTTATTCCAAGTTGTAGGAATGCTGCGGCCTGTCTCGGCAGAGATATTGGGCACATCTAGAAACCCGGTGCAAATGATGTTTGTTCCTTCTGGAGATGCGCAGGTCATTGTCAAAGGCGGGCAGGAAGTGGCAGAACTTCTAAAAAAGGAAACGGGACTGCACTTTAAAACCTCGGTAGCGACCAGTTATGCAGCGGTGATTGAGGCAATGGGTGCCGGAAAGGTAGATATAGGCTGGCTGCCAACCTTCAGCTATGTACTGGCAAAAGACAAATATGACATCGAACTGTTGCTGATAGTGCAACGGTTTGGTAGTCCCTTTTATCGAGGGCAGATCATGGTGCGTGCGGATAGTGGAATTAACTCTTTGAACGATCTGCAGGGCAAAAGATTTGCTTTTGTCGATCCCGCGTCCACTTCTGGGCATTTATATCCCAAAACATTATTGCTATCTAAAGGGTTTGACCCAAAAACATTTTTTAGTAAAACCGTATTTGCTGGGTCACATAACGCAGTTGTTCTTTCCATATATAAAGGGGAGGTAGATGGCGGCGCCGCTTACGATGGTTCTCGGGCTGCGGTTGCCAAATCTTACCCCGATGTTTTTGAAAAGATAAAAGTTCTGGCCTACACCAAAGAAATACCCAACGACACCGTGTCCGTCCGCAAAGAACTTCCTGAAGGTTTGAAAGTGAAGCTTCGAAATGGACTCAAAAAAATATCAGACAGTCCTAAGGGCAGCAAGATTCTGAAACGGTTGTATGGAATCAGTGGACTGATGGATCTGGATGGATTATTTGACCCGGTACGCGAAGCGGGGAGATTGCTAGATCTTAACTTGGAAAATCCGAATGTTAAAAATTGAACAGCTTTGCAAGACCTATAAAAACGGTGTTGAAGCCTTGCAAGATGTTTCTTTAAAAGTTGAGGCAGGGGAGTTTTTGGTGGTATTGGGGAAAAGCGGATCGGGCAAGTCGACATTATTGCGTTGCATCAATCGCCTGATCGAGCCAACCTCAGGCAGAATCTTTTTTAATGATGAAGAAATCACAGGAGCCCCTAACGGTAAATTGCGGCAACTGAGACAAAAAATCGGTATGGTTTTTCAGCAGTACAATATTGTGCCACGCTGTTCTGTACAAACGAATGTGTTGACGGGAAAGTTGGCTTCCATATCTACCTCGGCTTCTATTTTCAATTTGTTTACTCAGGCCGATGTTGAAAAAGCCAGGCAAGTGCTGAATCGCTTGGGCATTGCTGATAAAGAATGGGATCGTGCCGATAAACTAAGCGGTGGGCAGCAACAGCGGGTGGGGTTGGCCCGGGCCTTGATGCAAGAGCCACAATTGATCCTTGCCGATGAGCCGATATCGAGCCTAGACCCTGCTACCTCTAAACAGATTATGGATTTGCTAAAAGAATTTAATCAAAAGGATGGTGTGACCGTGATCTGCAATCTGCATTTACCGTCCCTAGCACGCGAATATGGTTCACGTATTATTGCGTTGAGCGAGGGCCGAATTGTTTATGATGGCCCTGAAATCGATCTGGACGAAAACCAACTCAACTCTTTTTACGATTCACAATGACTTTTTTCTGGCCTACAATCGCGTTAATACTTTTTAAAAAAAGAAGACATGAATCCTGTTGACAGTTTAGAAAATCAATTAAGGCATTTCGGTTTGATAATGGCGGGGATGTTTTCGTTGATCGGGGCCGTATTTTTTTTCAAAAACTGGCTCATTGCTGCCGGTACTCTCGGTGTTTTGATTTTATTTTTTGCGGGTATGGGGCTTTTAGCTCCAATGGGTCTTCTACCTGTTCATAGAAAATGGATGCGATTTGCGGAAGTAGTAGGAAACTTCAATGCAAAAGTTATCCTGAGTCTTACCTATTTTCTAGTATTTACTCCAATCCGCATAGTGGCCTCGGTTTTCAGGGAAGATCCTTTAAGTAGAAAGTTCGAGCCGGGCAAAGAAACTTATTGGCGCGATTGCAAACCTCGCGAACCGGACGCAAAACGTTATGAGAAACAGTTTTAATGCATATTTCTCATTTTTGTTTCGGGACATTACCCGTTTGAATGGTACCTGAAATATGTTAGCTTATTTATATCAATTTGAAAGTATATGGTATCCAGTTTCCTGCTAGGTTGACTGGGTTTTTAAAATCATGGGTTCGTTATTTATAAAGCGCAGGTGGTTTATTCTGGTTCCCTGAAAATCTGAGGCCTTAAATGAAATTGCACTGGATGCTGTTTTGGCTAGCGGCTTTTATTTCGATATCGATTTTAGTTTCAAGCGAAGTTTTGGCATCGGATCAAGGTGGTGCCTTTAAAAAGGCCGAAAGCGCATCGGAAATCCCTAAGGAACCGGGTTGGAAAAGCCCTTCCTATCGAGGTTGGGAGTCATTGAGTGTTCCAGGTTTGGTTGCGACTTATTATGATTTGGACTTGGACCGTGAACTGGATTATATGGTAATCCGCAAAGTGATTCGAAAGGGCTCTGCGGATGAAACAACGATTGAAAAAGCTATCGAAATCGCCAAGTTTGACGATTTAAGCGTATTTTTTTCGCATCCGGTAGTATATTTTACAAACCGCAATCCACTTTTTTATTGTTTAGGGGTGGATTATAGACGCAATTGCCGAGATATCTGGGTTGATATTGCGGAAGACGGGTTAAACGGCAATGAAGAACGTTATAGTTTATCAACACCGAGCCTTGGGGTTCGTTAGCAAGACAAAGCGCATTTTTTTCTTTTTGGTTTTGATGGCTTTTGTATTTGGGCCACTTCCTGTTTATTCCCATTCAAAACATGGTAGTAACCCCGGGAATTCTCCTAAAAACAAAAAGGATTTGCTGCGTCTGGGTTCCACCGTTTACAAACATATGTGCGTGCATTGTCACGGACAGGATGGAAACGGTGGTGGTAAGGCTATCGCTTATCTATATCCGTGGCCAAGAGATTTTAGGAAAGGCGTGTTCAAGTACCGAACCACCCCTTTCGGTTCGCTTCCGCAGGATAAGGATATTTATCGAACTATTAGCCGCGGGATACCCGGAACTTCAATGCCTGCGTGGGGTGGGGCTTTGTCGAAAGATGAAACCCTGGGAGTTGTAGAATATATCAAATCGTTTTCAAAACGTTTTGAAAAGGAAAAACCTAAGGAAGCCATAGTCATTGGTGATGTGCCTGCAACGGATGCGCAGTCGATTAAAAGTGGGCAAGACATTTATCAGGAAATGCGTTGCTCGCGTTGTCATGGTACAGACTTGAAGGGGGATGGACCGATTGCGGATGAGCTCTATGACATATGGGATCATCGGGTATTTATTTATGATCTGACAGACCCTAATACTTTTAAGTTTGGTTTTGATAAAAAAGATTTGTTTATGATTCTGACAACGGGGATTGATGGAACTCCCATGAAGTCATACAATCACCTAAATGATAAAGAAAGGTGGGATCTAGCTTCATTTATCGAATCAAAAATTAACAAGAAGTTATATAAACCAGCTGAATATGAGATCGATCTAAAAACGCATGTCATAAATGAAGAGATTGATATGGATCCGAATAATTCTTTGTGGGATTCAATTTCAGTACAGAATATACATACGATCCCACTCAATGCCCGTAGAGATCCGATTGATCAAATTCAGTTTCAGTCTGTGATGAATGATGAGGTCATTGCATTTAGGTTGGAATGGGAAGATCCGGTACCAAATCGTACTGCCAGCCGACACCAGGATTTTAAAGATGCTATTGGTATGGAGTTTGCCCTGGGAGATGTGTTATTGCATAAACACGGTCATAATGAGCCGTTCTTTGGTATGGGTAACCGCCATAAGGTAGTGAATATCTGGCAATGGCGGGCAGACTGGCAAACAGAGATAGAAACCAAAGAAAAACTGGAATATGCCACCCAGGGGATGGGGATGGATTTGGATACTATGATCTTTGGGGGTGAGGTCAACCCGGTGGATTCGCTAAATCCATTCAGAGAGGTCCCAGTTGAAGAATTGAATGCAGAGGGTTTCGGGACTCTGACACCTCAGCCGCAGACAAAACAGAATGTTCTTGGAAAAGGTGTTTGGAAAGATGGCAAATGGAGTGTAGTATTTTCCCGTACCCTGGATACAATCAATAAATGGGATATCCATTTTCAGCGGAAAATTCCAGTATTAGTCGCATTTGCGGTTTGGGATGGGAAGCATCAGGATCGAAATGGACGCAAGGTCATCTCAATGTGGCAACGCTTGAAGGTTCCGCTGTCTCCGAATTGAATGCCTAACGGGGAGAGAAGACTTTGGTGAGTTGTTATCATTACTTATGACTCGCTTTGACTTTTAAGGTAGTAAATTGATAGTCCTCTGCCGAGGAGAGGTTAATTTTTTTTCGGATAATTAGTTTTAAAATAACTTGGAGAACGGTTTCATGTCAGAAGAAGAAGAGCTGGAGGAGACAGAATCAGAAGACTCACTAACCGTGTCTGAAGATGATGAGCTAGAGTTAGATGAAATGGATGAGGAGGAAGAAGAGGAAGTTCCTGAGGAAGTTAAGGAGGTTGGTGCGTGTTTAGTCATCGGACAGGGTGATTTTTCTATGACGCAATCTAACAGGGGCGCCGATGATCCAGGTGACAATACTTTAAGTGAACCTCAGTATGTGGAAAAATTTGGAGACATGCTGTTTGTATCCGATCGTGGAAACCATCGGGTTGTTATATGGGAACAGTTTCCGGAAGAAAATGGCGAGCCGTGCTCGCTAGTCTTAGGCCAGGAAGATTTTGCAGATTGTCTGGAAAATCGTGGAATGACCACGACCTTGGATGAAATGACTTCAGGTCTGGGTGATGAATCCTTGGATGGATTCACCATAAGTAAAGCAGAGGAAGATACAATTTCTCAACCTGCCGGCCTTCAGGTGATTGATGGCAAACTCTATGTTGTTGATAGCGGTAACCATCGTGTTGTTCGTTGGTCAGGCATCCCCTCGGAAGACGGTGAAGCTCCTAGTTTAGTATTAGGACAAGATAATTTGGATGATAACGAAGCCAACCGACGTGGTTTTGTTGGGTCAGGTTCATTATTTTTCCCAATGGGTATTCATACAAGTGATGACCAACATATTTTTGTTGCTGATAAAGATAATCATCGTGTGCTTTTGTGGAATAAAATTCCTTTTAGCGATGGCTGGAATGCAGATGTATCTATAGGGCAACGGGGTATGGATGAACGGTGGCCCAATCAAGGCGAGTTTGATAACGTGGGTGCCGACACTCTTAGTTTCCCTACAGGCGTTTTCTTCGATATTGAAAGTGAAAAAGTTTTTGTAGTTGATCAGGGTAATCACAGAGTATTAATCTGGAATAAACTTCCCCGCGAAACAGGCGTGGCTGCAGATGTGGTGGTCGGGCAAAAAGATTTCTTAAGTAGAGATCCAAATTCTGGGAAAGGTGCAAAACGCGCTTGTCAGGAAGGTTTGTATTTCCCTACTGATGTGGTGGTCGGCGAAATGGGGATGTTCGTTTCTGATACGGGTAACAACCGTGTTTTATATTGGAAAGAAGTGCCAACTGAAAACGGTCAGCTCCCTGATTTAGTGATCGGACAAACCAGCTTTAACGATAATAAGGCAAACCGTGGCGTGGAAGGCGAAGCAACGGCTAGTACTTTGGACGATCCTTTTGGGTTGTTGTTGATCGAGGAAGAGGAAGAAGAAGAAGGTCTTCGCGAAATTCCAATGCCGGATGATGACGAAGAGGACGAAACCTCTTTGGCTACTGTTGCAGAGGGAGAGGAAGAGGAGCCTCAGCCAAATTTTAAATTATTCATTGCAGACCGAGGAAATTCTCGTGTCATGGTCTGGGATCAATTGCCTTATCCGAAAGAAGAAGACAAGGCTGATGAAGAATTTGAGGAGCTTGTTGTTGACGATGAAAACTTATTGATCGGTGATGATGATGAGGATGACTTCCTTGACGATGAGGAGGACGAAGTCCCTCCGGGAGAACTTCCTTCTGTCTGATAGTAGTTTTTCTTCTTAAAAAATTGTGAAACAAATAATAAAAGTCGACGGCTTGTGCAGTTACTGTGCAAGCCGTTTCTTTTTTTCTTAGATATATTAATATGCAAAAAGTTGTTATCATCCAAGGCAGTCTAAATCCCAAATCCAAAACAGCGATTGTGGTACAGGAAGCAGAAAAAATTTTGCATCGCTTCGATGGCATTGACTGCCAGATTCTAGACCTTAGATATTTTGAGATACAGTTTTGTGATGGTCGCAAATTACAGGATTATGGCTCTGATACAAAGAAAGCCTATGAAATGATTCAGGAGTCAGACGCGTTGATTATTGGGATGCCTGTTTATTGCTATTCTGTTTCGGGTCCCTTAAAAAACCTTATAGATATTACTTCTTCGGCAATGGAAAACAAGGTAGCTGGTATTCTTTGTACCACGGGGAGTTCCATGTCTTATCTAGCTTCTGCGGATCTGGCAAAAATTCTTGCCTATGAATCTCAGGTGTTGTCTGTTCAGCCAGTGGTCTGCTCCAGTGATGAAGATTTTAAGGATGGAAAGTTAGAAAGCCAAAAAGTTCACGATAAACTTAATGCTATGATCGAGGTTCTTATCAGTCTTCTAAAAGTTTGAAGGTCAGGATTATTGACAGTAAGGAGGGATACCTTCTTCAACCTGAGTGCCTGCTTTTCCGGCTTTGATGTTTTCATGGTTTTTGCTGACTCCTGAAGCTAGCAACTTCATAGATGTATCCATCGTCTCCATGATTTGTTTTGGACTGTCTTTTAAGACGTTGCCAAATTTAGGTTGGCATTTCAGGTTTCCGACATCACAGCAGGGTGTCATCTCTCCATTTTGTTGAATCGTCATAATATCAATTGACCCACGGGCCGCGGGGCAGCCAATTAAGTATTTGTCCCGGGGAAAAGGCAAGGAGGCCATAGCCCGAAAACCGTTTTTATCCACATCAAACGCAGGCAAAAGACTGATACCGAAAATAAAATCGGGTTGGCTAGCAAACGCTTCCGTGTCTCCCATATGAACGGTAAATAGTTTTTCATCGCAGTTCGGATGTTCACTCACCAGAACCGCCACTTTTTGAGCATAGGTCTGGAGCAATTCGGTAACATGCGTGATACCTTTATCCTTGAAAAAATTTAGTAGTAAGCCAATCTGGTTTTTTAAGTCAGGCAGGGATTCATACACCACATTTACTATCAGTTTGTTTTGCAGTTCCAACATTTTTTCCAGAAATAGTTTTTGTGAACTTTCCCATACGGTTGGATAAAGGGTGATATCAACCCTTGCATTCAATTTCATTATGTCAACCAGTCGTGACCAGCGTTTTGATTTTTCCGAAAGGATATCTAGATTTGTATGTAGGCAAACATGTGGAGTGATTGTTTGAAAAATTTTACAAATTTCTACAATATCCGGATTTTGCGATGCTTCTCCCCCTGTCAGGTTGATTTCCTGTTGAGCAAGAGTATTTAGTACTTCTACGTTTTTTATTTTTTCGGCCATATTTCTCGCCTGATCTGTCGTCAGATGCCATTCGGAAACGGGATGTTCCATCAGTGGTTCATAAACGTGGCAGGAAATACATTCGTCACGGTTGTAGCGGTTACAACTGGTTTCGACAAATATGCTGAGCACTAACAGACTCCATAAAGATTTAGTTCTTTTATATAGGCTATCAAATTTTACAAAGGATATTAATCTTTGAATTGAATATGGATGAAGGAAACGGGTTGTGGGGGAGAGTGAAAGGCAGTTTCGATGTCCTTTTCCCGGTAACCCAGTTTTCTTAAAGGTTTCAGGGCTGCAAAAACTTCTTCTTTTGTAACATAGGCAACAGTATCGGGAACACCACGGGCACTAAGGTTTTTAACGAGTTGTAAAATTTGTTTCCGTTGTTTTTTGGGGGTTCCTGGCATGGGCGGGTATTCAAGTTTTCCCGAGTAGGGACTGTGATATACCGCGTTTAAAGCCTGCAAGGTACGAAGCATTAAAATATCCCGATCCCAACCAGGCATATTCGCAACCTGAGGATGGTTTTGTACCAGGTCGACAACCCCCGACACTTCTGCATCCAAACTACGTTTGACAAAATCGTTCTGATATTCTCTGTTTACTTCAGAAAAACCAATCTCACGTCCCACTTCCTGTAATAAAGGAAAATTCACCATGAAAGTATATTGCCCGCCATATAAATTAAAATAAGGCCGCCCTTCTTGATTTAGGTCTTTGAGGTCGAGCATTCCATAATCGAATCCGGTATAGCCTAGGTTGTCTGGTGCGAGGAGTTCCCTTGCTTTTTTTAATGCAGCGAAAGCTCCTGTGTTGATGGGCATGGGTATTTCATCTTTGAGATTTTGGCTGTGCTTTTGTAGAGTATTTGAGAAAGGCCAATCGCTGAGTTCGACCCTTTGAAAATCTCGTTCCCAATAGATTGCTTCAAGAAACGAAGGCCGCTGGGCCAGCTCAAGAAGATCTTTGTTCTGAAACTGTTGTAGAAAGATTTTTTCGTTTATACCTGGGAAATCGGATGGGAGATACGGGCAAAGGTATTCTTCGTAAAACTGGTTTTCCTTCTTAAGTAGAACTTTTGTAGCCAGATCATCCCATATTTCATTTGAGATTATTTTTGTCACGGATTTTGACCGGAAACAGTCTAGATGTTCTGCGTGAATCTTGACTGTGGAAAACCTTCCTTCATGTTTCTGAAGGCGAGGATTCGCTCTTGCCCCTTTCAGAATTTCTTCGGACTCATCACAAAGAATGTAGTGGATGAATGGATAGACTTGTTGGTTGAAATCAATTTCTTGAAGGCGACTGAGGAAACAACCTGCAAGGTTTCCATTGCCTACTCCCCATTCTTGGATGGTCCAAACTCGGCCTTCTGGTTTTTTTCCTACCGTATGCTTGAAGAAATCTTCAGCGAGGGCATGGGCCAACCGATGGTCGAGGCTAACATAGGTTTGGAAATGGTTATGAATTTCAGGCCCCTTGATCCCATAGAAAATGGAATTAACATGAGTCTGCCATTGGTCTGAGGGCTTGAATTCCCCAAGCGCAATCAGGTCGGGGGAGTGCATTATGGAAGGTAGCCTAGAATTATTCGCCGCCGCTTTCGCGTAAGGATTCCAACCCGGCAGAATCCTCTCTCAAGTCAGAACCGCTTGCCAATTTACTTGTCTGGGATACTCCACCCGGTATGTTGGAAGGATTGTCTCCCCCAGGCGCTTGTTGTAGTTCGGGTGCATTGAGGATGGCTTCATACTTACTGAAGGCATTTTGCGATTCCTCCATCAAGCCGACTTCTTTGTAGCAGGCATAAAGGTTCATCCATGCTCCTGCATCTTGGCTATTTAGACTTACCGAAATTTTTAACTCTTTTATGGCTGTTTCAGGGCGTCCCATATTGGCGTAAAGGGTTCCCAGGTTCGTATGGGGTAAGGAGTAGTCTGGGGCTAATTCACTGGCTTTATTAAAGGCTGTGATGGCATCATCTACCATATTTTGAGCTGCATAGCAGCTGCCAAGATTACAATAAGCCTGCGTATCCTTTTCGTCTATTTCAACGACACATATAGCGGCGTCAATCGCTTCTTCGAAACGATCGGAGTTAAAATAAGCGTTAGATAACGCGGCTCGTAATTCTTTATTTTCGGGATCGAACATCAATACCTTTTTAAGTGCAACGATCTCTTTGTCGTATACCTTGAGCATGCCATACGCTGCAGCTAAGTTGGCATAGCCGGTGGTGTCAGTCGGGTCAATTTTAATTGCTTTTTCAAAAGCATCCGCTGCAGCCTCGTACATATCTCTAAGCAGATAAACACCGCCCAGATTGAATAAAATTTCAGGATCATTGCGGTCCAATTCATGCGCACGATTGAGCTCTATTAAAGCTTCTTCATCGTGATTAAAAAGGACATATGCGGTACCCAATAGTTTATAAAGGCGTGGGTTTTTCGGGTCTTTATTTCGGATGAGTTTGAGTTGTTTGATAGCTTCTTCATAATTACAGCCATCAATTAAAAGAGTAGCCAGCTCTAATTGTAATTCCAGGTTGTCCGGGTCAGTTTTCAACTCTTTACGTACTTGACGGGATTTTTTACTGATAGCCATTTCCCGTTTGGTTTCTTCGGGATCACGGACGCCTAGCTCTTCAAAAATTTCTGGATCAATTTTCATTGTGATCCAATCTGTTGGTTTGCCGGCTTTAGCCATAAAACACGCTCTCCAAATTTATTTAATTCAATTGTTTATAAAAGAAGTACTTAATTCTAGGCGATTGATACCCTGCTGTCAACTGGGGCGAAGACCATCTATTTTCATTTTACAGTTGTAGGCGCCATGTTCAATATCTCTTCCTTGCCATAATGGTCGAGGTAGAGCAGGAAATGTTCACGCGAAAGGTAGTTCCAAATTTTGCGGGATGGGAAGTGCTCTTCAATGATGGAGTCGAAATTTTCGTAAACATTCAAAACTTCTTCCCGTGGCATTCCAGTGCTTATTTCATAATCAAATACAATTGACAAATCTCGTTCGGGGTCTTGAATGATTCGATCGATTTTAAACTTGGACGGATTATGGTAGATCGCTGAATCTTTTTCTAGGGCAAAAATAGATTGTCCCACGGAGTGGATAATGCCACTTTCTACTTCTGAATTTTCGATGGTAAATTTAATGGTATCTTCTGCTTCTTCTCTCTCTTCTGTTGGAAAGCCAAAGAATAGGTAAAGGTGATTCCATATTCCTGCCTCCGAACTGTGTTTCAACACGGCTCTTTCCGTTTCCTGGTCACAGCCCTTATCAATAACTGAAAGTATGCGGTCATTGGCACTTTCTAGACCGAAAAAGAGCATAAGAAATCCAGCGCGATAAATATCGTCAAAAAGTTCAGGAGTTTCTTTTTCGCTCGATTCAAATTTAAGCATCCCCAATGAACGCATTTCGACTCCGCGTTTTAGAATTTCTTTTGACATCCGGTTAAATGCGTTAGGAGAAATGGCTTCGTCAGAAAAGGTAAAATATTTGGTTTTATATTTTTTTGAAAGATGCTCTAGCTCTTCAGCGACTCTTACTTCATTTTCTTTTCTGTAATGTGAATCGTAAATAAAGCTGTGGGTGCAGAAGGTGCATTTTCCCCAATAACACCCTCGACTAGACATATAAGGAAGCACGGGGTAAGGCATCAAATATTTTTCCAGTGGTAATTGATCAAATGTTGGGCAGGAAAGTTCCTCATAAGGCAATGCTTCAGATTTTGGATTGCGGATTACCTTATCACCTTCAAGGTGAATCAGATTTGGGACTGTATGAAGTGATTTATTTTCTTTTAGATGTTGTACCAACTGGTCAAGCGGTAATTCTCCTTCCGATACAATCAGGCTGTGAAAAAATTCTTTAAACAGTTCCTGCTTATCATCGAGTAAATCAGCGTGACGATTGAAGACACTGCCGCCCACCACAATATGCAAATTCGGATAAAGTTTTCGTAGTTGTCGTGCCAAGGTAAGTCCAGGTATTACCTGCCCGATATGGATAATGGAAAGCCCAACTATGCCGTAGTCGTCCCATGGTATTTTTGGAGTCAGGTGTTCCTCAAATATATGAAGGAAAGGGTTTCGCACGGTGTCTTCCGTTGCGCTCAATATTCCTGACAAATTTTCCTCCGGATTCCCTTGCATGAAAAATGAATCGAGGTCCACACGGCTTGGGTGGTGGGTGTAGGAAATCAACTGCATTGCAATTTTCAGGTTTGTGTAAGCTTTGCTATAGGTATCAAACTGGAAAAAACGATTTTCATCCTTCAATACATTTTTTGCATCTTCTACTTGATTGAGAACAGACTCCAAAAAGGCTGTATCAGAGAGGATATCTTTGTAAACAGGTCGAACCTCCTGATCTTCAACAGCACGTGTGGGATCATCAAGGCGTTTTCTAATAATTTTGATACAGTGTTCCAGATATTTCCGCGATAGAAAAATATCGTAACATTCAATATTTAAATCAAACTGGTCCACTTCATGGCCTCGGGATTCTAAGTGGGCTTTTAGCGTAGGTAATGCCAGATAGGGTTGGCTGGGATACCATTGCGGCGGAAAAAGGAGAGCGACTTTCATTTCTTTTCCTTTTTAGAAACCGTTATTTTTGGAAAGTTTGAAAATAGCACAGACTTCAACTAAAGAATTATTGGATTTTATACAGATTAGCATATATCCAATTCGAAATCCCTGTCAACTGCTCGGCGCAGGGCCAGTCATTCGACACTTGTATAGGTTGCTATTGTACCCTAAACTCAGGGTTCGCTGATTTTTCGAGAATTGACCTTCTGGCTTCAGCGTGACGCTGGTTGACAGTCTTTATGGAAAAGGATTATACTTGACAACATTCCCAGAACTCTTTTAAAAATACTAGTTTATTGATTTACCCCTGTAAGGAAGGAGATTTGTGTTGAGCGACCAAGATACTGAAACTAAAGAAACACCAGATTCTTCGGAGGCACCGGAAGAAAAAGAGGTAGATCACCTTTCAGATTTGAGTGAGTTAGAGAAGATTAAAGTTGAACTGCAAAAGGAAAAGGAGAAGGCAGCTCAGGAACTCGCAGAAGGTGAAGATGAAGAAGAAGATTTAAGGGAGGTTGATTATCTTCAAAAGCTAATCACTCTTTCTGTTAAATTTGATCATCATATTGGTATGTATTTGATGCCTGCATTTATTGATTGCGGATTGAAGTATGATCATCGTTTGGCTGAAAGTTATACTGTTCAGCTGACGACTATCCAGTCTTTTTTGCGTCTGCTTGAAAAAGTAGATGGCGTGACCCGCGAAGCAGTGACCAAGCAATGTATTTTAAATTTGAGAAATATTCTTCAACTGGTTCATAAGAATATGGTTAAACCACTCTACCGAGAAGTAGGTTTAATGAAAAAGAAACCTAAATCTGAAAGTCTGGACAATTTCAAAAAGAATTGGAATGAACGAATAGACGACCTTCAAAAAACCTGTGATTTTGAATATCAAATTCTCGATGTAAAAGGATTTCTTTTAAAGTAGAAAATAGATTGAATCGGCAGGTGATTGATAAATTATCTGCGAGATAAAAATAAAATTTTAGGTTTTAATGTCTAGTTGCAGGCATATGGTTTTAAGAGCCCCTTACGGGGCTCTTTCCTATTGGAGCCTTATTGAATGCAGACAGCAGGGCATAAAGAAAGGGTTTGAAAATTGGCTGAAGAAAAAACCAGTGAAAATGAAGATTCGGAAGCCCTCGAGGTTGTAGTAACTGGAGAGACTCTTCCTGAAGAACAACCAAAGGTTGATCATAGCAAACTTTATGTTTGGATTGCCGATTCGGGAAATGATCGGATACAGAAATTTGACGGCAATGGAAAGTCGTTAAAGCATTTTGGTACTTCTGGAGGAACACGACCCCCTTATGTCCCAGGAGAATTTAAAACCCCAAGTGGGATTGCCGTTGATTTGGAAGGGTATATCTGGGTCGTAGATACAGGATGCCATCGCATCCAGAAATTTGATCCAGACGCAGAGTTCTTTTTTGAGTTTGGCACAGAGGGCTGGGGGCAGGAAAAGTTTTATATGCCGGAAGAAATTGTGGCAGAACCCACTGGAACCATTCTAGTAGCCGACACTTCCAACCATTGCGTGAAGCGATACGACGATAATGGCGAGTTTATCCTTAGCTTCGGTTATGCTGGGAATTTTGATGGTTTCATGAAATTTCCTGTTGGTCTGGCATTAGATCGAGAGGGAAATATTTATGTTGCTGACCGTGACAACCAGCGTATTCAAATTTTCAACGAAGACGGACAGTTCCTATCGAAATTTGGGGAATATGGTTTTGAGCCCGGGAGGCTGAATTTTCCTACAGGAATAACTGTTCGCCGAGATGGAACCATTATCGTTGCTGAAAAAAGTCAAAATCGCCTGCAGCTATTTGACCGGGAAGGCCACTCTCTTGGAATAATTGGTGAGGGAGGTAAACGGGACGGTCAGTTTAATTGTCCATCTTCTGTAGTAGAAGATCCCTATGGATATGTATTTGTAGTCGATACCATAAACCAGAGAATTCAGAAATTTGATCCTGACCTAAATTTCATGGCCAAATGGGGTATTGTTGGGAAAGACTCAGGGCAATTTTATAATCCTTCTGGAATTTGCCTGTCATGGGAACCTGACTGGGCGCCTCAAGAAGAGTGATCGTGAAAAATAAATCCAATATGACAATCCATAAAAAAATTCGATGTTACAAGAGGTGGGTCATTTTATTTCTGCTGACTTTTTTTGCAGGCCTTGGAGATTTACAGGCCGAAAATAGCAGCGATGAAATATTTGGTGGTCAGATTTTATCTATGACTGAAGAAAAGCCGCCATTGGCTCCCTCAAACGACCCAAGATTTAAGGACAATGATGATGGTACAGTGACTGATTTGCAGGAAGGGTTGATGTGGAAGAAAATAGATCTCTATCAGGAAAAAAAAATATGGTCTAGCTGGGAGGAATCTCAGAAACTCATAGAAAGCTTTAATAAAGAAGCGTATGCAAGCTACTCGGACTGGCGATTGCCGACACGTAAGGAGCTTAAAAGCCTTTACGAAGAGGATAAAAATATTCCTTGGAAATATTATTGGACTGAAAATGTAATACATATCGATCCTATTTTTGGTTATTCGCATTGTTGTTTTTGGTCTAGTGAGCTTTATAAAGAAAAATATGCCTGGGGTTTTAATTATATTGGTGGTAAAGATTACCCAAGCATGAAGGGAGGAGGTCAGTATCACCTTTCTTTGTCAACGATCCGTCCCGTACGAACTGTGAACTAAACAGAAAATGTGGAATAAATAAATCCATGCATACGTACGTATGCAAGTCTTTCAAAGTATCTGAACTGAGCGCAAGGATATGAGTAAAGAAGAAAAAGAAGAGACCTCCGAAATTGAAGCCCCAGAAGAATCTTCTGAAGAATCCCCTGAAGATCCTGCACCGACGACAGAATTAGAGGAAGGCGAATCTCCTGATTCCGAAGAAGATGAGCTTGAGGATGAAGACGAGGAGGAGATTGAGTTTGACCTGGAAGCTCAGGTCGAAGAATTTCGTCGACTAATTGACGAAGACCCAGAGAACTGTGTTAATTTTTATAACCTGGGCGAGGCACTCGCAGAACTGGGCCAAACCGGGGAGGCCAAGGAAGCTTTTGAGCAAGCTTTGGAATTGGATGAAAACCAGGAGTTCAGCTCTATTATTCACCTTGGCATCGGCAATCTTTATTACCATCAGTTGATGTCGGGTATTCAATCTACCGTTGTTAAAAGCTCCGTGGGCATGCTCTCCCAACATAAGCAACAGAATACGATTAATTCTGTCAGTGATAACGATTATTCGATTCCCATTGGTGAGTTTGAACAAGCCATTAAGTTTCTTCCCACGCTCAATGCAGATGAAGAAATAGTAGATTACGTAAGAAAGAATGCTCCAAAACAAATTTCTACGATTTATTACAAATGGGCTTCAGACTTGTTTGATAAGGCCCGGCAACTCGAAAACTATGGCGATGAGGTTAAGGATATTAAGCAGGGACTGAAGTTCTTGAGGAAGACTATTGAGATAGACCCCAATCATGCTCAGGCTAATTTAATGGTTAAGTATGGCAAGAAAATGCTACTGGAAGGTTTCAGTATTTATGATGAGTATGGTTTTGAAGCAAAAATAATCCCAGGATCCGGGTAATGTATGGCCCGAACTTTCACCGGAGTACATGATGCCGAATATAGATGATTTAATACGTGACAAGTTGAGTAAGGATGGACAGGTGCTAAATCTTAAGGCTGCGTTCCTACGGGAAGTCGGGGCGAAAGAATTGGCTAAGAGAGAAGAATTAAAAGAGGTGCGAGCTTTGGATCTTTCGCAAAATGGTATTGGCGATGAAGGAGTAAGGGCGATTGCCGAATCGGACGTTTTACCTAACTTGCGAAACTTGAACCTGGCATCTAACAATATCAGTGATGAAGGTGCTAAATGCCTGGCCAACTCCAAAAAATTGAATAAACTCCGTAGCTTGCAACTTGTCGTTAATGATATTTCTGAAGAGGGTGAGAAAATATTAAGAAACTCTACCGACTTAACCAGCCTGACTTCATTAAAATTCAGGGTTTAAAATGATTTTCAGAAGCGTATTGCTTCGCTCAGCCAAATAAAATGGCAGTAGCAGGAGACTTTTTTGGGTGGCTTTAGACAATTGAAAATAAAGGAGTTTTGGGGTGGGGGAAAATAGTATTATTAAAGGCTTGACTTCCCTTAGGGGTTTTGTTAATTTCGGTTTCAATCAGTAAGGCCAGTAGTTTTGCTGGTGGAGCTCTGTCGTTTTCCGGTAGTTAATTGGCAGAGTTTTATAAAGTTTAGAAATTTGAATCAGCGTTTAGGTTGATAGATTAATAAAGTTTTTAGGTTGTTTCAGGTACTTTAAATCAAGCTTCGAAAGGGGGAGCAAATGAGAAAGAACATTGTAACTTTATTGGCAGTATTTTTTGTATTTTCTGTATCAGTAGCCAGCGCAAATGTCTCAACTGTAAAAGCTGGAGGTAAAGCAGACTGTCTGAGAGCTGGTTGGGTTATTGAAAATCTGAGTGAAACACAATCCACTACGGTTCACATCCACTTAGGTACCGTGGCTTATTCGTGGAACAAGAATTTCGACCGGACTATTCCGCCTGGTGATTTCTTGGCAAATGCTGCGAATAAAAAAGCTAGCTTCACCAACAAAGGTCCTGCGGACATCAGTCTGAATTGCCAACGCACACGTGTTGAAAATTCTAACCGCCATGAGTGGAAAAAAGATCCTGGTTCTCAAAAGACCTACCAATCTAACTACCATTTGGACCATGTAAGACCTGGAACGTACATTGAGCCAGGTATGGGTCAGCCAGAAGGTACCGAGCGTGGACTATTCAGTCAGAATAATGGTCAGCAACGCGAAGGTGCTCGTTAAGATTTGATTTAATTTTATTGCCGGGGGGCTTCTGCCCCCCGGCTTTTTTTTTGGAATTTTTTAGAGATTGAAGGCGGGTTCTAAAAAATTATAAAATATAGGGATTCAAACGTAGAATAATTATTGACGAGGAAAAAATGAGCGAAAACAGATTTGTTGATAATGGAGATGGTACTGTAACTGATACCTTGACCCAGTTGATGTGGATGCAGAAGGATTCCTATCTCGATTTATTGCGTTTTGTCACTCATAAGGGTTCCCTAAAATACATGGGTCAAAAAAACGAAGAAGCTTTTGCCGGATATACGGATTGGCGTTTACCTAACAAACGTGAGGCACACTCTCTTTATGATCTGGATCTAGAGATTATGGATAAATACGATATGGTCATCCATATTGATCCGGTTTTTACTACTGGCTGTGGCTATGACACGTGGACTAGCAATGTGAGAGGCAAAATAACCGCTTATTGTTACTCTTTTAATAGTGGGACCGGTGGCCATAAAGAATCGGAAGATACTTTGAATTCTAGTGTGCGACTGGTTCGTGGCGAATTTGACAATACTAAAACCAAAATTACTTTCGTCCCGGAAATTAGAGATAAAATCACTCAGGGGGGCGGCTGGAGGTAGTTTGCTGTCGTGCAAGTAAAAAAACAAATTGAGTGTGTGAATACCGCGCCAATTAAATAAATGCTGGGTACAACTATTCATGAAAAATCAGGGGTTTCTGGGTTTCTTACGGTTCTGATTTGAGTTGTAAATCAAAGTGTTGAATGGTATTTTGTGGTATCGAGTATATAATTTTTATGTAGATTCAAAGAGAGTAAACAACTCTATTACCTTGTCACAATTTGTTGGGTCAGTGCTTATCCTGAATCTCTCGTTTTTGCTACTAGGACATAATAAGCAAAGTCTCTTTGAATAAATGGGGTAAGCGGAGTTTTTTTTATTGTTGTCAAATTGAGGTATGAATTTGTCGGAACCAAACTGGAAAAAAAACACCAACGGAACCATTGAAGATCATGATACCGATTTGATGTGGGTTGCAAGAGATTCTAGGCAGGAACTTGGCAAATGGCTCAATTGGGATGAAGGTATGGCTTATGTCAAGGCGTGCAATGATCAAAATTATCTGGGTTACAATGATTGGCGACTGCCGAGTAAAAGCGAGGTGCGCTCGATTTTTAAAAATAAAGACCCTTATCGGGAAATGTTCTTGAACTTACCCAAAAAACCTGCGCGGCGGGTTTCCAATTATCAAGCTGGTGGAGAAACCTGCGTGTGGACTTCTGAAACCCGGTACGACTCTTATGCGTGGAAATGTTATTTTCCTGATTTAAAGGAAGTTTGTGTCGATCAATCGGTTTCGACCACAGGGACTTCAGTTCGTATGGTCCGCGACCTGGATTGAATATTTTTACAAGGCGAGGTAAAAAATGGCTGACGAAAAGGAAGAGTTTGAAGAGACTTCGGATCCTGAGCTTCTCGATGATGAGCCCGAAACCGAATGGGTGGGTGAAGAGGAGTGGGGGGATGAAGAAGAAGAGAATGTTGCTCTGGTTGAAGAAGAAGTTCCTACCTTCGTTGATAATGGAGATGGAACCATCAGTGACACTCGGGCAAACCTGATGTGGAAAAAAGATGATTCTTTCAAAGAGTATGGTTATGGAATCAATTGGTTTGAAGCCCAAGATTATAGTGAAATTTTAAATGAAAAAAAATTTGCCGGGTACGATGATTGGAGACTGCCCAGTGGTGAAGAAGCTAAAAGCGCTTTCTCCTTTACGCAATCTAATACAGATAAGGATGGAGCCGAAACCCATATATCTGATCTGTTTGAGCCGGGTGGTGGACATAACACCTGGACCTATGAAGAAAAGCCGGATTATGAGCAATATGCTCAGAAATTTAGTTTTATTACAGGAAACGATATGTGGGAGCACAAAGATAACGAATATTCTCATTGCCGGGTTACTCGAGAAGTTGTTCAGGATGACTGGGAACCTGAATGGAGAAAAGAAACTAAAACGTTCGAACGATAATATTTCTTTGTCTGATTTTTTTAAGACAGAATTGGAGTTTTGTGAGTCATTACATGATTTTTGGGAAAGACGATTGTCCGCATACGCAAAAGGCCATATCTGATTTTAAGGAAAAACATAGATCTTTTATTTACATTAATGTTGATAAAGACCCGCATGGGTTAAAAAAATTATTGGAATATTCCAATGACCAGTACATTGTTCCGGTTATCGTAAATGTCGATGAAGACAACGTGGAGATAGGTTATACCGGAGAATAAAGATAATTTGCACTCACAACCGGATAACCCGGTTTAAGGAAGCTATATTATGGAAGAAAATTTACCGCAAAAGGCAGATCAAGAACTGGCAGAAAAAAAACAAGAACTGGCAGAAAAAAAAGATGACAAACCGAAAAGGTTTGTAGAAAAGGGTCGTGATGTTGTATTTGATAATAAAACCCGTGTCTATTGGTTAAAAAAAGATTCCTGGCAGGATAAGGGAAAGTTTGTTAACTGGCACGAGGCAGTCGAATTCGCTGAAAGAAAAAATAATAGGAAAATTGGTGGTTTTGATGACTGGCGACTTCCTAATATTGATGAAGCAACCTCTTTGTTTGACGAAAATTTCGAGGTCCCGGGTAAGAGTGGTACAAGCCTTCATTTTGACCCGATATTTCCGGAAGGAGCGTTTAAAACTGGGTGGATCGCTGGCGATACTTCAACAAGGAGACCCCGTTTCGACTATAGCGAAGGCAAAGTTGTCAGTGCTGAGGAATATAGCTTTGGTGCGGTTCGGGTCTGTCGTAAAGATTTGGTAGTAAGACACCAGTCTGCTCCTCGCAGAAGGTAAACCCATGGCGGAATCAACAAAACTGAATTACATTGATAACGGTGATGACACAGTTTCAGATACAAAGCACGGCATTATGTGGATGAAAAATGACACGTGGCTGGAATTGGGACGACTTATAACATGGCATGATAGTCTGGAACTTGCTCGCAAAAAGAATGAAGAAAAGTTTGCCGGCCATGACAATTGGCGTATTCCTTCGGCTTCGGAAGCTAAATACCTATTCGATTCAGAAACCAGTAATACAGATGTAGAGGGCTGTGAAATTCATATAGACCCCGTCTTCCCGCCAGGTTGCGGATTCACCACCTGGACTAGCCAGACCCGGGGTGCTAAAGCAGCTATGTCTTATGATTTTCGGTCTGACTATGAATACTGGCTTGCAAAAGAAAATGATGGCTTCCCAAGTGCAGTTCGATTGGTTAGAAATGATGAGGAAAAGGATGAAGATCAGGAATTCATTCGAATCACCAAGAGAAAAGACGGCACGATTATAGATAATAAAACTGGGCTTCAGTGGAAAGCGGATGACTCCTATATGGATTTAGATAAATGGGTGACTTGGGACGAAGCTAGAACCTATATTATTGAAGTAAATCGGAAACGATTTGCAGGTTATGAAGACTGGAGAATGCCGACCCGAAAAGAAGCGCAATCCATCTATGATCCAGCTAACCCTGTTACAGATAATTATGGTGATACGATATTTTTACTCAAAGGATTCCCTGCGGGAGCCGGGCAAACATCCTGGACAAAAACAATGCATAAGACAGAAAGAGGTACGGCTATTCGGTTCCATTTCTATAATGGAGACTTTAAATGGAACCCAATGGGTTTGAGGAGTCATGGCGTGCGGGCTGTCCGTGTACTTAAAAAAGATTCTTCACCGAAATTATGAGCGAAACCAGTGAACCCAAAGTCCGTTTTGTTGAGGGGGATAGTGAAACGGTAATCGACTGTGACAAACGGTTGGTTTGGTTAAAACAGGATACATGGCAGGTTACCGGGAAGTGGATGAGCCAGTTGCAAGTGAAAGAGTTTGCTGAAACTTTAAATAGAAAACGTTTTGCTGGATTTTCTAATTGGAGATTACCGACAGCAAATGAAGCAAAAAGTCTTTTTAATAAGAGCTGGAAAAATTCAGATAACTCTGGCCAAGCCATTTTTTTATCAGAAATATTTGATTCCGGTTGTTGCTTTTTATGCTGGACCAGTGATGTCAGGCATAAAGTGCAGGGGGTCCGGCTAAGTTTTCGAAAAGGAGTTACGATGTATGATGATATTTATCGCACATCTAGAGGGTCTTCACGGTTAGTTCGTGATATAGAAAAGGATGAAAGTTTAGTCTAAATTGAACTTAAGGGGTAGTCATTGGAACTGCAAAAAAGATTTATAGATAATGGAGATGGAACTGTTACTGATTTAGAAACAAAACTAATGTGGAAACAGACAGATTCGTTTCAGGATACGAGCCAATGGGCAAATTGGTTTAAAGCACATGAGTATATTCTTGGTCTGGGGATTGATAAGTTTGCAGGATATGACGACTGGAGAATGCCAAATTTAGAAGAAGCGGAAAGTCTTCATGATGAAAACCACTGCATAAAGGATATGGATCGAATGGATATTTTTATCAGCGATACATTTTCTCCGGGAGGTGGGTTTACTTCGTGGACCTCAAATGAAATGCCACATGCAACAGCTGTTATTTTTTACTACAGATATGGCCACGCAAATTCAAATCATAAAGAAGATATTACCAAAGATTCGGTCCGTGCAGTTCGGGATATAGAAAAGCGTGAAGTAGATAGAGGAGTATTGAATAAATATCCTGGTTTTTCTAATTCTCCACTTCCCCGCTGATTGCAATTTTAAGATGTAGTGAATTGCAAGGGCTGAGCGAGTTCTGCGAGCCGGGAAGAGTTATGAATATTTTTTGAAGGGGAATTGTCATCGAAAGTTACAAGGTTATTAACAAACAAGAGAGCGAAAACTCTTTATTGACCTATCGTTTTGAGGAAGAGGATTACAGGCATACTTATTTCCTAGAGGACTATTACCATACGAGTCCTTTTTTTGATTATAATTATGTCGTGTTATACCTTCGGGATCAGGAAAATTTGGAAAACTCTTTTGCGTTTCAGGTTAATTTTAATAAAACCTTCAATACGATTCCAGATCACCCAAAACTCACTGATATTCAGACTCAGATCGCTAAAGGTTTTGCTAAGAATGCTGCGGATGAGTTGATTGTCCTTTTTAAGCAAAGAGCTGTTGAGGCAAAAGCTTACGGTGAGAAAAATCCGGGGACTTATTTAGAATTTGAACCCGGTCGGTTTTTTAATTATTATGAGTTATTTCCAAGGAATAAGGAAATGCTAGATTTTAATTATGGTTCCGATCAATATTTTGCTGAAGATTCTTACGATATTGATCCAAGAAATGATAACAGATGTCTGCAACTATCTTTCTTTAAATTCCAACTAGACAACTCAGATCAGGCTCCTATATTTTCGACGACTTATTATTTTGATGAAGAAGTCAGGGAAAAAGAAGACGCGAAACTTCCCCCAAAAAACAGGGATATGTTAATTGCGATAAACCAGTTTATTCCAGATTTAAATGATCGATTGAAGAAGAGATATAAAAGTGCAAAAAAGATGGGGAGCGAGCTTTTAAAAAATCAAGCCCCTGGGGAGGTGAGGCAGGAAAAGGTAAAACCTAATGAACCTTGCCCATGTGGATCTGGAAAAAAATACAAAAAATGTTGTGCATTGATGTTGAATTAATTTTTTAATAAACAATTGAGATTTTGTCTCATTTCCTGGAAATAAATAATGGCAAAAGAAAGAAGAGTTAAAAAAGTTCAAGCTCGACATATTCTTGTAGGTTCTAAGGAACTTGCCGAAGAGTTGAAGGTGAAGATAGATGAAGGTGAAGAGTTTACAAAATTAGCAGAGGAGCATAGTGAGTGTCCCTCCAAAAAGCGCGGTGGTGATCTAGGCTGGTTTGGTAAAGGTGCTATGGTTCGTCCTTTTGAGGTAGCTGCCTTCACTGCGCAAGAAGGAGAGGTTGTAGGCCCAATAAATACTGAATTTGGCTGGCACTTGATTTATGTTTACGAAATTCAAGAAGATGTTGATGCGGATGCTGGGCCTCCAACTGGAGATGAAGATGCTGACGAAGATACACTACGTTTAGTCGCAGAAAATTATGCGCATGAGTTCATGATGTTGGGATATACCAGTAAAAAAGTATTGAGCCTTTTTACCAGTCCCCATTTCAAGTCAGCTAACACGGTTTATAATATTCTTGGCGAGGGTGTAATTAATGAAGTTATCGCACAGGTTTTTGGACAAAAAGTTGAGAAGCCTGAAAGTGCAGAATCGGGAGAAGAACCCAAAAAATAGGGGTCAAAAAGCAAAAAGGCGTGGTTCCTTGATGAGGGGGCCACGCCTTTTTTATTAGTTATATTTCTATTAAAGAGTTACGCTATTTACGTTTATGATATTAGCGGTGTTTCGTAGTTCGCCCAGGGCTTCTGTACTTGGCGGCGAATCTATGTTGATGATTGCCACTGCTTTCCCCCCAACTTCCATTCTTCCTAGGTGAAAGTCCGCGATATTGAGATTATGTTTGCCGAGGACATTTCCTAGATTACCGATTACGCCTGGAACATCAATATTATTGAGTACCAACATATTTTTTGACAGAACTGCTTCAAGTTTGTATTCATCAAATTGAACAATTCTGGAATCGCCTTTTCCGAAAATACTCCCTGTTACTCGATGTGTTCGATTTTGTGTGGTCACTTGAACTTGTACGGTGCTGGTATATTCATGGACTTCATTGCTTCTTGATTCTTGTACTTCCACTCCTCTTTCTTTTGCAATAAAGGGTGCATTAACCATATTAACGCCATCGATCGATCTGTTGAGTAGTCCTTTTAAAATAGCGATGGAAATCGGTTCTACACTCAGGCCTGCCACTTCTCCGTTGTATTGGATTTCGATTCGGGTAAATGCTCCTTCAGTTATCTGGGATAAGAAACATCCAAGGTCTTCGCCCAAAACCAGATACGGATTAATTTTTGCAAGTGTATCGGCATCGATAGATGGAACATTGACCGCATTGCGGACATTACCATTCTTAAGATAGTCAATGATCTGGTCACACATCGAGGTTGCTACTTTTACCTGTGCTTCTCCTGTAGAAGCACCTAGATGAGGGGTACAGATGATTTCATTGACTTTTAGAAGGGGGCTATCAAGATCCAGCGGTTCGCTTTTATAAACATCCAGAGCTGCTCCCGCAACTTTTTTATCCTGAATGGCTGCAATTAGTGCTGTATCATCGATCAAAGATCCGCGGGCGCAATTAACAATGCGAACTCCAGGTTTCATTTGGTCGAACTGTTCTTTTCCCAATAGCGGTGTGCCATCTGCCTGCCCAGGTGTGTGTAAACTAATAAAGTCTGACCGAGTCAGTAAATCATCCATTTCTACTAACTCTACACCGAGTAACTTTGCTCTTTCCTGCGTGATGAAGGGATCGTACCCCAAGATTTTCATTTGGAAAGCGCGCGCCCTTTCGGCAACATTAGAACCGATTCTACCTAATCCGATGATACCAAGGGTTTTTTCAAACAGTTCTACCCCCATAAACTCTTTCGGGGCCCATTTTCTATTTTTTAATGCAAAACTGGCTTGTGGAATGTTCCGGGAGAGGGCCATCATTAAGGCCATTGTATGCTCGGCAGTAGTTATCATATTGCCTTCAGGCGCATTCATGACAATAACTCCTTTTTTACCAGCAGCCGTTAAATCAATATTATCCACACCGACGCCAGCCCGTCCAATTACTTTAAGGTTGTCGGCAACCTCAATAATTTCGGCAACGACTTTAGTTGCGCTTCGAACAATCAACCCATCGTATTCAGGGATGATGGCTATCAGTTCCTCTTTAGACAATCCAGTTTTTACATCTACCTCAATGCCCGATTCTTTTTTTAGAATTTCAACTCCAGAGGCGGAGAGATTATCTGAAACTAAAACTTTCATTTGTTAACTCCAAAATACCCTCAACGAGGGAGGAAAAATTAGCAAACCTATTTATAGGCTTTATGGTTTGGTCCGGCATACCGATATAGCCATAGATCAAAATATAACTCTTAGGCCTTACGCTTTTCAAAATCCTTCATATAATCAATCAGAGCATCAACGCCAGCTTCAGGCATGGCGTTATAGATACTCGCTCGCATTCCTCCGACTGAACGATGACCTTTTAGGGTGGTTAACCCAACATCCTCAGCACCTGCTAAAAATTCTTTGTCTAAGTCGGCATTGGCCAACACAAATGGCACATTCATCCAAGACCGCGAAGCTTTTTCCACGGGATTACTATAGAAGTTCGAATTATCAATCGCGGCATACAATTTATTGGCCTTGTTTTCGTTCAATTTTGCCATAGCGGAAAGCCCGCCTTGTTTTTTCACCCATTTGAAGACCAAACCCGCCAAATAGAGCGTATACGTCGGAGGAGTATTCAACATCGAATCCGCTTCAGCTTGTTGCGCGTAATCGAAAACACTCGGGGTCGTGGATAACGAATTCCCAATGAGATCATCGCGAACAATTACTAACGTGACGCCCGCTGCTCCAATATTTTTTTGCGCACCCGCATAAATCAGCCCAAAACGACTCACATTGAATGGACGGGATAAAATCGTCGAGGAAAAATCGCCAACCAGTGGCACATCCCCGGTATCAGGAATCCAATGAAATTCCACACCACCTATTGTTTCGTTTGGAGTATAGTGCACGTAAGCAGCATCTGAATTCAAAGACCAGTTCTCAAAGGGAGGAATGGTGGTGAATTTATCAGCTTCAGAGGAAGCCGAAACGTTCACCTTGCAATATTTTTTTGCCTCACTAATGGCTTTCTTTCCCCAAGCACCAGTCCAAATATAATCAGCTTTGGTTTTCCCACGAAGCAGATTCATGGGAATTGTTGCAAACTGAGTAGTAGCACCCCCTTGTAAAAACAATACCTTATAATTCTTGGGTACATCCAACAGTTCACGGACATCCTTTTCCGCCTCCTCGTATACAGATACAAATTCCTTGCCTCTGTGACTCATCTCCATGATCGAAGCCCCACAACCATGCCAATCCGGCAATTCTTCTTGCGCCTGCTTTAACACGGCTTCTGGTAACATCGCTGGGCCCGCACTGAAATTATATTTTCTGGGCATTACAACATATCTCCTGCTTTGGTCATGAGAGAAAAAAACTCTCTATGGCCTATAAAATTAAAATAAATTTTCCCTTAAGTCTCAAAGAGACATAGAGCCTTTTAAATCCATTCTGGGGGAAAATTAGGATTTGGGGTATTAAATGTTCCGGATTAATTGATTTTGGAAGAACAACAAAACCCGGTTTTGCCCCGATCGATGTTCGATCATGAGCTAATGTTTATAATCGAAATTGACTTTAAAATCCAATCTTTTTTGGAAAAAGACCTTTATAAGTTGGGTAATTCCTAGTTTTTTCAATTGGTTAAAAAAGAAAGACAAAATCGCTTGGTGTTTTAAGGATCAGCATTTGTCTTTATCAGGGTCGTCTGGAGTTTCCAACTCCAAACTTAGATCTTCAATTTCAATATTGGGTATTTCGTTGTTCAAAATGGTAAGTGGGCCACCTGAATCATCGATTTTTAGATTGAGGTCAAGTGTTTCAAATTGTGTAACAAGATTATCAGGATTGATTTTTGAGAAATAGAGGGGGCTGGTTGACGATAAGAAAGGATTTAGCTAGAATCAAAAAATCCAATTAGTTAAAATATAGTTCGACTATTTAGCGGGGACCGTTTTAGGGTGACTTTGTTTTACGAGGAATAATTAGAGTGAAAACAAGCAGCCATTTTATAAATTTTCTCTCTCCTACCTCGCTATTAACCCTTTATCGGATACCAAGTGATCAAACGGATTGATCTGGAAAAACTCGAATCAACGACACTGGCTCCCTATGCTATGAAAAGTGGAGAGAGTCAGGGCCGCCAGCATCTGGAAGAAGAGCACCAATATCGCACTCGATTCCAAAGAGATCGCGACCGGATCATTCACACCTCGGCATTCAGAAGACTTGAATATAAAACGCAAGTGTTTGTTTACCATGAAGGCGACTATTACCGTACGCGCCTAACCCATTCTTTAGAAGTGGCGCAAATCGCACGCTCCATTTGTAAATCTTTGCAATTAAATGAAGACCTAGCAGAGTCTGTAGCTCTAGCCCACGATCTAGGTCACCCGCCCTTCGGTCACACTGGGCAGGATGTTTTAAATCGGTTAATGAAAGATCATGGTGGATTCGAGCATAACAAACAAAGCCTGCGCATTGTAAAACTTCTGGAAAAAAGATATCCAGAGTTTGATGGACTTAATTTAACCTGGGAAGTCCTTGAAGGAATATGCAAGCACACTAAAGATGAAGAAAATCCCATCACCTCGGCTGAGGGAGCACGCTACCCTTCCTTAGAAGCGCAGATAGCCGACTTCGCCGATGGCATTGCCTACAACGCTCACGATTTGGATGATGGCATCACTTCAGACCTTCTCGATCTCGATCAGCTCAGGAAAGTCGCATTATGGAAAGAAAACGAAGATCGTTTTGATGAAAATTATTCGGGATTGGATTTTAAATTAAAAAAATATCAGGTGGTGCGGGGCATTATCAACGAATTGGTCACCGATCTTTGTGAGGCCACTTTAAAAAATATTGAAAGCCATGGTGTGAAAAATGTGGATGAAGTTCGTCGAGCTCCCATCCGAATGGCAGCTTTTAGAAAAGGAGTTGCCGAAAAGAACAAGGAGCTAAAAAAGTTTTTACACAAGAATATGTATTCGCATCGCAAGGTTTTACGTATGGAATTCAAAGCAGATTTGACTCTGGACGGAATTTTTGCAGCATATACCAAAATGCCGGAACTGCTTCCCGAATCGTTATTAAAGAACGAATCTCATGGAACGCTGGAACGTAGAATTTGCGACTATGTTTCAGGGATGACCGACCGTTATGCCCTCAACGAACATAAAAACCTATATTCTTCCAATGAAGAAGATTGAGAAAGAAATTTTCCATTGCTTATGGTTACTGGGAGCTTAAAGGGGCGAAGTCGTATTAATTTAATTTCTATCCTAGTGCACAGAACGTATAAGTCCGGAGGAATTCCTATACATGTATTCTAAATCACACGAGTTTCGAGATTGGATCATCCTTGAAGTTAGTCGCGATGACGATCTATTGGATTTTCCGTGAATAATATCAAATCCATTTGTGTTTTTTGCGGTTCCAGCCAAGCGGTGGAAGACTGCTATAAATCTGTTGCTACCGAACTGGGACGTGAAATAGGGAGGAGGGGCGCCGACCTGGTTTATGGTGGCGCATCCATCGGCTTGATGGGTTGTGTTGCTCGTGGTGTGCATGAAGAAAAAGGCAAGGTCATCGGTATTCTGCCCGAGTTTTTTCGGAAGAAAGATATTGAATATCTCGATGCAGATGAGTTGATTGTGACTAAAGATATGCGGGAGAGAAAAGCAAAAATGGATGAAAGGAGCGATGCTTTTATAGTTTTACCCGGTGGTATTGGTACCTTAGAGGAAACGATGGAAATCCTATCCATGCGACAACTGAAATTGACCAACAAGCCACTAGTGTTTATTAGTACAGGAGGGTTCTATGACAAACTCAACGAAACTTTTGCTTCGATGATCGAACAAAAATTTGCCAAAGAAAATATCCGCAATATGTTCGCGATGACCTCCGACCCTAAAGGGGCATTAGAATATATATTTAGCTATACCACTCCTTAATAAGATGGCTGCATAAGTCGTTACTACGAGGTGTAGAATGAGACAAAGCAATCTAAAACACTTGGATCGCTACCTTCCCTTTGGATATTCGCTATGACATGTTGGAGATGTGGGTAGCTAGCTGGCTTGTACTTCGAGTTCGGGGTGTATGGCTTCTTGGAGGAATTGTTCGATGTACTGCAATGTGCCTGTGGTGGAACTGGGACAACTACCGCAGGCTCCTTGATAATGGATTTTGATTTGTTTTCCTTCGATAGCGAGGATGTTGATACCGCCGCCATCATTTGCAAGCGCGGGTCGGATGGAAACGTCGAGTAAGGCGTTGACCACTTCCGTCTGTCGGTCACGATCGTAATTAAAGAAATCTTCTTTTTTAAAAGCTTCGAGAACTGGGTGTATATCTTCTGCGTGTTCGGGTTCGTCCCCCTTTTCGTAGAAAGATAAATGTTCTTCTAATGTGTGTCCAGTTTTTTCCATTAAGGTATGCCAGCCAACGGTGTTAGATTTTGTGATGGTGACAAAGTTTTCTTTTAAGTAAATGCTTTGGACTCCAAAAATCCCGAAGAGAGCTTTTGCTAAGATATCGTTAACTGCATCTTCGGGTGAGTCAAACGTTTTTGTGCCATCTCCTATTACTTTTCCGTTTAAAATAAACTGAAACGCATCTGGATTGGGTGTGGGTTGTACGCGGACTATTCTGTATGTTCCCGCTTCATTCGGATCGGCTGTTTTTTCTTCACTCATGGAGAACCCAAGTCGTTTTTAAATTACACTTTCTGTATTATAAACGATTTGGAGAGGGGAGGGTAACGAGTTTCTTTATTTTTCTGTTTGATTCAGTTGATATGTGAAAACATTTTTATTTACCTGTTGATCCGAAACCCATTTGGCTACGAGTAGTTTCACCCAACTGATCTGCTGGTAGAAACTGGACTCTTTCAACTTTTTGGATCAAAAGTTGTGCAATCCTATCTCCCTGTTCAATTTGGAATTCGTTGTCGGAGTGATTGAAGAGAAGGACTTTAACCTCGCCGCGATAATGAGAGTCGATGACGCCGGCTCCACAATCGATCCCTTTTTTAACAGCCAATCCGCTTCGCGGCCATATCAGTCCGACATGCCCTTCAGGTATTTCTAGGTGAATACCAGTTGTGACCAGTAATCTATCCCTTGGAGGGATAAGCATTTTTTGGGATGCAGTGAGGTCGGCACCAGCATCCCCGGTATGGGCGTACTTAGGAATAGAGCCACCGGAGACCCGACAAGTAAGATTGGATTCTTTTTTGCTCATTCTTTTATTTCCGAAGGAAGTTTAATAAGCGAATTATATCAGGGGGAAAGACAACGGGAATTAAAAAAACCGGGAAAAGAGGGTAAGCACCCCGCCATTTCCCGGATATTACGTAATTTACTATTTTATTACTACAACCGTCCTTGACAAGGAGAGGTAAGAATTGCCACTCCGGTCCGGGCGGGGTGCTTCCTTTTAGCAGAAAGGAGGCGGGCTACTATTATTCCGGGTTTAACCCGGGGTCAAAAAGGGACTCCACTTCACGCCAATTGGATAGATATCATCTGCCGAGATGCATCGCAGAGTTCGGCTGGCGCTCGCAACGTTTGGGGGTTTGGGAGGGGATTTGAGACTGCTACACATCCCGTCGAAAACTAATAACCTCGCAAATTGGGGATGCATCTCATTCATAATAATGGAATCCTCTTTTCTAGTAACCCGCCGCTGGAAGAATCTGTAAAACTATCTTTAAATTTCTTTAACCTTCCAATAAACGACCGTCCAAATTGGGTGGTTAGCCCACGCCCATAAAAACCTATTTATAGCTTTATATTGTGTACCTGAAAAAAAGTACCACTACATATAGTAGCTGTCAAGAGTTTATTTGATAACCATTACTAAAAATCTATTTAACCATTATTTTATAATAACTTAGGGGAAAATAAATCTTTTGATTACTTGAATTATTTTTGTTGAGCACAATATGAAGGGGATTAAAAATTTCAATATTACAATATATAGTGGGTGTCTGTATAAAGGTAGGTTGGGTGGGGTCGAATTTTATTACTGAACTTTGAACCTATTTAGGTTCAGTGGAATGGGGTCCAGATACTTCTTTTTGATCCGGTAATAACCATTTTTACCCTCAATTTGGGCAAAGTATTGTTGGCCATTTTTCTCAATATTTCCCACCTGTAGTTCTGCAATTTTATCGGTACTATTTTTCCAGACACTGATTTTATAGGTAGGGGTCGTCAATCCAGCAGATTCTGGCAAGATGTCCGTTTCAGCAAATGATTCGAATTCCATTCCCTTCATCGTCCAAAGCAGGTCTTTTGCTAGAAATTCTTTTATCTCCATTTCAACGGGTTTGAGCAAGCTCCAGTTAGTACCAGATTTAAGCACTTCGAAACGGGTTTTTTGTGTTTCTATGACAATTTTATTTACATCATCTGTTTTAAATTTGAAAAGTTTTTTGTCTCGTAATTCATGAAAGCTACGGAATAACTTTTGCACAGTCTTTTTAGAAAGTAAAAATACCGTGGTTTCACCATTTCGTTGTGCGAAAACCTTTTCCCCGTCAAGAGTGCTTTTACCAAAACGAATCTTTATTAATTTTCCATTTATCATGGTTAATGAAAAGGTATGTTGGGCCTTGTCGAGTCCAAATGAATCCGAAGAATCCAACGAGGATAGTTGGACAAACTCGGTAAGTTTTGCCTCTTTCAAATCAAATAATAGGCTTCTTATAGTTGCCGCGTCAGCTCTAGTTTCTTTCGGTTTTTTGATTTCCCAGTCATCTTTTTCAAGGCGAACCGCTTGAATGGTTTCTTCTCCTGTATGTAAATTTATTTCTGCTACATTTTTTTCTTCGAATTCGATCAGGGTTTTATTAAGAAAGTCGATGTCCTTTTTTTTAAGGGTGTCGTAAAATTTTGTGTCGACTAGAAAAACCCCGGGAGCATCTTCTTTTTTAGCAAAGGTTCCTGAGCCTACTTTTTTGTTCCCGAGAGCAATAGAATAATTTTCTTTGTTCTCGTTTTTTAGGATAAGGGTTGTGATGGGTTTATCCAGGCCATAGAGCTTGAGGGAATCAGGGTTTTCACTTTCAAATTCTTTGATGCGTGAGAACTGAATTGCTTGTATAAACGCTGACACCTCATCCTTGTCAGCCTTTGCTTTTATATCTCCAGACACCCACCACTCTCCTTTTTCTTGGGTTAAATTTAAAGGATGTTTTTCTCTTTTAATTTGAATCTGATTAATAGCGCCAGAGCTAAAATTAAAAATAGTTTTATCTCTGAAGTCATAGACGGATTTATCAAATCTTGTTTTTGAGGTAGCAGCAAGAAGTACTTTTGGCTCATTCTTAAATTTGAGATATATTTTGCCACCCATTGGGCTGTCATGGCCAAATATTAAGGTCTTTTCTCTACCTTCTTTGAATTTTAAATGAATTTTAAAAGTGGGGTTTTGTAAACCGTATTGCGTAAGATCTTTCGGATTTTTTTCGACAACCCGAAATTTTTCAAGGTTTTCTATTTCAGATAGGAAGGATTCTGTTTCTGGGTTATCCCCCGCAGCTTTAAGGGGTTGTGAAATACGCCAGGTGCTATCCTTAGTTTGTTGAAGGGTGATGGTTTCTTCATTTTTGATTAACGAGAATTCTTCTATATCGGCTATTTTAAAGTAGAGAACTTTTCCGGCAATCTCTTTTTCTTTTACTTTCTTTTTTTCAGTAGGCAGGTCAACAAAGAAATAATAAACTACCAAGCCGAGGAAAATAGTCATCATCCCGGCCGTTCCTTTAAACTTCATGAACCTCTTCTCCTCCACCAGATGCGAATGCCTGTGCCGGCTACAATTCCAGGAAAAATCAAAATACCCAAAACAAATATTGCGCTTCCCCATGAACTGGTTAAGTGTATAGGGGAATTTCTTTTTTCCTTGGGCCGAATCGAAATCAAATTTTCTTCTTCCGCCAACCAGGAAACTGTATTCAGAAAAAAGTCACCATTCCCGGAAAAGTTGCTGTATCGGTTGTTGGAAAAGTCAGAATCGCCAATCACGACCAGAGTGGCTTTAGGTTGTTTTATTTTATGTTCTTGAGGTTCTTCGTTCTCATCATGAGCATCTTCTTCTGGTCTCAGGAGTTTGGTCGCAACTACCGCGACTGAGACGGGCCCTTTAAGGTCGGTGTCCGCATCAAATTTTACGGCGCCCGATTCAAAGTTTGACTCCCCCCAACTATTGGCACTGGTCTTTAGTAATTCAATGGTTTCAATCTTAGAGCTTGGGATTGCCTTAACGGACTGTATGATCGGAAAGATGGTTGGGAGAACAAATTCGCTGGTAATATCATGCGCGCTATATTGATTGACTACGGGAGCTGCGAAATCACCCCCAAACAATTTGGACATGGGATCGATAACAATATTATCACCCAATTCTACGCCCCAGTTTTTCAGGAACGCTTCCATGCCATGTTTTGATTTGGGATCCACGAGCATCATAACAGCACCCCCTTTTCCCAGGTAGGAATTCAGGGCTTTTTGTTCTTCCTTTTGAATAGGTTTTTTAGGCCCTGCAATAACAAGCGTAGATGCGTCTTCCGGGACTTCTCCGGTTTGAAGGAGCAGTAGAGGTTTGACTATGAAGCCATCTTGCTCAAGATTTTTTTTGGCTGTTCGGTGACCTTCATTTTCAGTGCTGTCAATTTGGTTTTCACCATGACCCTCAAGGAAATAGATCACCTTCTGCTCATCACGAGTGACTTTTAAAAGTGCATTGGTCAGATTTTCCTCAGTAGCATTTTGGATTTTAGTTTCCTTAGATCCACTCTCCAAAACGATGGTGCCATAAGTGGTCACCCCATATTGTTTGGTCACCGCAGGGTTTTTATCGGGATCTAAATAGGTTATTCCGATTTTGTCTGTTTCTTCAAGATATCCGGCAATTAAATTTTCAAACGCATTTTTTTCTGGCGTTTCAATTTGAAAAAAGGCCGTTAAATTAACTTCGCGCGGAAGATTTGCAATAAATTTTTTAGTTTGAGGAGCCAGGGTAAACAATTTTGCTTGCGTGAAGTCGAAACGGTGTTTGTGGCGGTGAATAAGAAGATTTGTGAATATAAGAACACCCAGGAATACTGAAGTCAGGATAATGGCGTTAGTTCCATGTTGAGCCATACGTGAAGAAAAGAATTTTTTCAAACTTGTTCCTTCAGAAACCAGTAAAAATACTCCATTAGAAATTGAAAGAGCCGTTAATGAAAGGATTAAGGTCTTTAGGTCTGGAAGAACAATATAAAAAAATAATGCTGCAAATCCTGATGCTAAGCTTAACCAACCTGCTATCGAAGTGAATTTTTTCATAAGTTTATCTCCAACGATTTGAATCCAGAGTACGATAGCAAAGGAAAAGTCCAAAAATAATAAAGGATAGGTAATAAGCGAGGTCGCTTGTTTCTATCATTCCTTTTAAAAATCGGTCCATATGTTCAATAACGGAGAGATATTGGAGGACTTGTCCTGTTGTCGAGCTAGCAGCTTGGGCACCCCATCCGATGACCCACATGAAGAGAGAAAAGCCGAATGTGATTACGGCCGCAACGATTTGGTTTTCCGTCAATGAAGAGGCAAATATTCCTATCGAAACATAACAGCCAGCCGTGAGCAATATACCTAGATAGCCCGTTAAAACAGGGCCAATATCTGGTTCTCCAATCATGAATAAAAATCCTATAGAGTAACTTGAAATGAGAACCATTACTGTTATGACAATCATGCAGGCAAGAAATTTACCCCAAATGATTTCTTTTAAATGTACCGGAGAAGAGAGAAGAAGACGAAATGTTTTAGATTTTTTTTCTTCCGCAAAACTTCGCATTGTGACGATAGGGATTATTAAAAGTAGAACCACCGCCATATTTTGAAAGCTGGGTTCGATGACCATTTCATTTATATTAAGAGCTATGCCCATTTGCTGAAACTGTCCCGATTGCATACTCTGCATACTAAAAAAACTGAGGATGTTAACAAATATATAGCTATATATAATTAGGAATACCGTGGTGATCACATAGAAAATGGGAGAATTAAAAAATGAGCCCAGATCTCTTTTAGCTATGATCCAACTGTTTTTCATTTTTCAGGCTCCTTTTCTTCAAGAGTGAGCTTGAGGAAAATATCTTCAAGTGTCATCGAAACGGGTTTAAGTTCTACAATTCCCCAATTATTTTCCAAGGCCAGCTTTGCTATTTCATCTTGAAGGTTTGATCTTAACGCACATTCAATCAGGTATTGGTTCCCTCCACCGTTTGTTGCAGAAATGACCTGGTCCAAACCATTTAATTTTTCAATAACATTGTCTTCAGAATTCCTCACTGTTAAAGAGAGGCGATCACTCTTTCTTAATGAAGCCGCCAATCCGCCCAGAGAATCTACGGCTGCAATTTCACCATCATTTATAATAATCACACGTTTGCAAATTTGATTGATTTCGGGAAGAATATGTGAGCTGAGGATAATTGTATGTTCAGTTGTCAACTCCTGAATCAACTTTCGGATTTCAATGATTTGAATGGGATCCAAACCTATGGTGGGTTCATCGAGTATCAGGATTTCAGGGTCGTGGACCATGGCCTGAGCCAAACCAACTCTTTGTTGGTATCCTTTCGAAAGGCGACCAATAATCCGGTGGCCCACATCTTTTAGCGAGCACTTCTCGATTACCCTATCGACAGAGGAGGAGATTCTTTTAGTATCAACACCTCTTATTCCAGCTGCAAAATTTAGATAATCTGAAACGATCATATCGGAGTATAGAGGCGGTGTTTCTGGAAGATATCCAATGATTTTTCTTATTTCAAGGGATTGTTCAAAGGTGTCAAACCCATTTATTTTTGCACTTCCACTGGAAGCCGCAAGAATGCAGGAAATTATATTCATGGTTGTGCTTTTGCCCGCACCATTAGGTCCTAAAAAACCGACAACTTCGCCTTTTTCTATTTGAAACGATATATTATTTATGGCTCGGCGAGTTCCATAATATCGAGTCAGATTTTTAACTTCAATCATTCTGGTGCCTCATGACAACTATTGAAAATCTAAACATCTGCTATTTTTTTTTAGTGTGCAGAAAAAACGAACAGGAAAAATCAAAGGAAAACTGAGTAAGGTAAAACTAGCATAGCAAATTCATGATTTTCAATTAAATATTTTTAATCTTTGTCGCGAGAGTAACAGTGTTAGCGGACTAGAGTAAACAGCTAATTGCAAAACACGGACACATCAGGTATTTTTTTGCAATCTCAATGTGAGTAGAGTTTGCTCTAGTATGGTTTGTTGTCGATCGAAACAGCTCAATTTCAAGAACCTGTTGCAATCGAATGATGATATGCTCAAGAATAGATAATATTGAAACCAGGTGGGCACTTTTTCCTGAAAGGTGTAATGACCCTATCCTGAGCTGAAGAATTACTGGAACCATAACTCCAGAAGTTGAAGTGATTTGAAAGAGCCTATTTTTACTTTTTAAAAGTTATTTTTATGTTAAAAAATTCACTCTCATTGATCCGGCCCCCAAAACTGAATCCAGGCGATAAGGTAGGCGTGGTGTCTCCAGCAGGGCCGGTTAATAAAAAGCAATTGCAAAATGGGTTGGATGTGGTTTCTGAGATGGGATTCTATCCCGTGGTCGGGAAATATGTTTATTCTCGGTCGCGGTTCCTGGCTGGAACTGATTCACAACGGGCGAATGATATTATGGACATGGTTCGAAACCCTGAAATAAAAGCTATTTTTTGCGCGCGCGGGGGTTACGGTACAAATCGAGTTCTTGAATACCTAGATGCTAAAGTGATACGGGCCAACGCGAAAATTTTTGTGGGATCCAGTGATATTACCTTGTTACTTCATTATTTATATCTTCATTGCGGTTTGTTGAGTTTTCATGGTCCGATGGTTGCGGGTAGTTTTGGTCGGGCTCCCATGAAACAATCGCGTAAACAAATTAAAAATATATTAATGGGGAAACCAACCTTGCTTACTTGCCGACACGCTAAGGTTTTTTCAAAAGGCATTGCAACGGGGAAAATAACTGGAGGCTGCCTGACATTGCTTTGCCGCTCTCTGAGTACTTCCTATGAGGTGCAAACTCGCAATCGGATTTTGATTATAGAAGATGTAAATGAACCTTTATATAAACTGGATGGAATGCTATGGCAATTGAAGGCAGCCGGAAAGTTTAAAGGGATCCGAGGAATAGTTTTTGGAGAGATGATCAACTGCAAACCCCAAAAGTATAGCGATGGTAAATTTGAAGATATTCTTGCCGACCTGTTTCCAAATCCTAAAATCCCTATCATTACCCATTGTCCGGTAGGTCATGGTAAGGAAATTTGGACACTCCCATTTGAAACTCAGGCTACTCTCAACGCCTCGGCGAAATCTCTTGAATTGAAAAATTGTGGTGTTAAGTGAGGCGGATGCAAATACCTTTTTCTTTCAAGTAACGTTTGGTATCGTAAATGGTAAATTCTTTAAAATGAAAAATAGAGGCAGCTAGGACAGCATCTGCTTTGCCATTCATAATTCCATCATATAAATGCTCCAGTGTTCCAGCACCTCCAGAAGCTATTACGGGGATGGTAACGGACTCTGAAACTGAGCGATTTAAATTCAAATCGTAGCCCGATTTGGTACCATCTCGATCCATGCTAGTGAGAAGGATTTCCCCTGCACCATAGGCTTGCATTTGCTGCGCCCATTTAACTGCATTTATAGCTGTCGCTGTCCTGCCTCCATGGATATAGACCTCCCAGGATAGAGTTGTACTTTTTTTATCCAAAAGTAAATATGGATGGTTATCGGCCCAACTCGGAATAGATGGTAGATCAGTGACAGATTTAGTCTGCTTAGCATCAATGGCTACGACGATGCATTGGCTTCCAAAACGCTTCGCTGCTTTTTGTACAAATGCGGGGTCTTTAACGGCAGCCGAATTAATAGCCACCTTATCGGCCCCGGCTTTTAATAGATTTCGAATGTCATCCAAAGTGCGAACGCCACCCCCTACAGTAAGAGGCATGAAAACTTTTTCAGCGGTACGTGCTACGACATCTAAAATAATGTCACGCTTTTCATGAGAAGCAGTAATATCTAAGAAGGTGAGTTCATCGGCCCCTTCTTTTTCATAAGCTGCGGCAATTTCAACAGGATCGCCTGCATCTCGCAAATTGACAAAGTTAACCCCTTTGACCACGCGGCCATCTTTAACATCAAGGCAAGGGATAATTCGTTTGATCAGCATGAATGTTAGACGAGACTTTTTGCCTCGCTGTACGATAAGGTTTTGTCATAAAGTGCTTTTCCGATAATTACTCCCTCTACACCATAAGATTCAAGCTTCTTTAGATTTTTTATATCTTCAAAGCGACTGACTCCGCCGGAGGCAATAACCGGCAATTGAGCGGCTTCCGCAAACTCTTTTATACTTTCAAGGTTAGGGCCTTGAAGCATTCCATCTCGACTGATATCCGTAAAGATAAACCCTGCAATACCGTAGTTTCGCATTTTGATTGCAAGGTCGGTCGCCTTCTGATCAGAAACTTCAACCCAGCCTTTAACCGCAACCAAACCGTCTCTGGCATCGATACCGACAATTATTTTTCCTGGGAATTTTTTGCATGCTTGTTCCACAAACTCGGGTTGTTTTTGGGCAATCGTTCCTAAAATAACCCGGTAGACCCCGGCGTCGACATATTCTTCTATTGCGGAAAGAGTTCGGATGCCGCCTCCTACTTGAATATCAACGGAACTGCTATATATGATTTCCTTTACGATCTTTGAATTTTTTGGCGAACCTTCAAAGGCTCCGTCTAAATCAACAACGTGAATCAGTCGAGCGCCTTCTTCATCCCAATGATCTGCCATTTCTTTGGGATGGTCCGAATAAATTGTTTCCTGATCGGCTTTTCCCTGAGAAAGGCGTACACATTTGCCATTTTTTATGTCTACTGCGGGTATAATTTTCATCGAAGCTCTAGAGGTTTATTTTTTATAGGAATCTATACTAGCAAATTATAGAGATAACCTTGCATTATTCTAGTCATTAAATCTTCACCTGATCACTGGTATATAAACCAGATTAATTTGTTCCTGCGATTACCAATTTTACTCTAGGCGTTATATAATCTTCTTCCTTAATCTGGGTCTTCCTTTAATACCCATCTTATTACTTGCAATCAGGATATTAAATATGACTTTTAAAGTGGAAAAATCGGATTTGGAAGGGGTATTGTTAATCCAGCCTGCTGTCCATACCGATTCACGAGGCAGATTTTTTGAGAGCTTCCAAAAAGAAAGGTATAAAGAAATAGGGATAGAGGAGGAGTTTGTTCAGGACAACCACTCTATTTCCCAAAAAAATACCATTCGTGGCCTCCACTATAGAGTTGCCCCGGAGCAATCCAAACTGGTAAGGGTAATCAGAGGTGAGGTGTTCGATGTGGTGGTAGACATTCGTAAAGGATCTCCCACTTTTGGTCAGTGGAGAGGTTATACTTTGTCAGATACTAATTACCTTCAAATTTATATCCCTGTGGGATTTGCACATGGATTTTGTGTTCTCAGCGAAATGGCTGAGTTTTTATACAAAGTTTCTGAGTATTATTCTGCAGAAAAGGAAAAAGGCATTATGTGGAATGATCAAGACATTGGTATCGACTGGCCAATTTCAAATCCTGTTCTCTCGGAAAAGGATAAAACCAATCTTACATTAAAAGATTTGTAGTTAGAAATGAATCCATAACCCTTACTTTCGTTAAACCATTTTACTGTTCCTACTTAAATAAAAATACTCTCCTACTAATGGGATAGACTTCCTAATTAGGTCTTTTAAAACCGCGCATTTGCGGGATGGTGCCGTCAAAGGTATCTTCGGTAGCAGGTGGATCTGCTTTTTTCTTCTGTTCGCCTTTTTTCTGCGCAAGATAAACCACGAGATCGGGGTTGACTTGGTTCTCTGGGCACATCTTTAAATGCTGGCGGAAGAACGGCATGTTGTAAATAGGATCGTTATATAGTGCATCAAGCTTGTAATGATCGAATAATCCTTGTAGCTGACGCGGTCCTACCAGAAACATGAACCCCTCTGGCATTAATGCTTCTGACAATGCCGTCAACATGCTTTCGCAGGCTTCGCGATCCTGATGGTACATGAATGGAATCCATTTAAAGATCAAATCATATTTTTGGCTATACGCATCGCGAATATGTTCTTGTTCTTTCAAGAACGAAACCCTTTCCACATTACTCAACTGTTCCCGCGAGGCAGCGTAGTTCCATAGCAGTTGCGCATTTTTCTGTGCAAACTCCGGATCGCTGTATAGCACCGTGTACGTTCGGTCTTTCGAACTGTCGATGCAACCTGCAAGTACAGTGTCAAAGGTGTGGATGAGCACCGATTCCATTTTTTCCAGTTTCGCAGGCATTGCCGGCGCCATTTCCATATAATGAAAAATTTGATCGAGCACCATTGGTTGCATGGAAGACTCATCTATATCTGCTTGTCCTTCGGGATAAAAAGGGACGGTGTATATTGATTTTATCGGGTCAACTCGTGGTGGCTCGCCGTTAAAAAACCATTTCCATGTGAAAGGGTATTTCTGTGCTAATCGGGTGGAATAAGTCTGAGGCCTCAACCCCCAACTGGATTCAAAATGAATTTCTCTTCCCTGTTCTCCTTCGAGAAGGGTAAACGTCTGACTGCCCACGCGCACTTCACGTTCGATGGGAGGTTTTCTAACCCCACCACAGTTGATAAAAGGAAAAGTAATCGGATCGTCAAATACGGTGACTTTGTAGAGGTAGCCGTCTTGCGCGGTGATAGCTACTTTTTGTTCCTCACTGAAATACCTGACCGGTGGATTTTTTTGCGGAGTCCAGGTAATTTCGTGCGAGGTTTGAGGGTCCATAAAAACGGTTTTGATATTTTTTCCTTCGGGTCCTTTAGGCTCAAAAAATGCCGAAAAAATATTAAACGCTTCCTTGGAAGGGTAGGTCGGTAAACCGCGATATCTTAACGGGGCTAGTTTTTCTTCACGCGATTGGTCGTTGTAAATTCCCCAGATGAACTCAAAAACGGCGCCGCCAGTTCCTGGCAGGGTGGACTGGAAAAGTTCCACCACAGGAATTAGGTCAAGTTTTGCCCAGTTGACTTGGAACATGAAACTAATAAATATGGATTTATCGAACGTGCCTTCGTGCAATGCGTAAAGACCATCTTTAGTAAGGCGGATATCATATTTGCCTTCGCCTTGATGGACCATATGATCGTCGTCATAAAAATATTTCACTTCTGATGCTGGTACGCGCCACGCTTCTGCGGCTTTTTCGCGCAGGCCATCCAGAGACATATTTTCCCAGCCTTCATGAGGGCTGATATCGATTTGAGTGGAAAAAGTTTTTGCCCGTGGTTTGATGCCCACCCATTGTTTGCAATCGAGTTGCATGCGGGCGAAGGCCAACTGTATTTCGCCGGTATTTTCATCTTCCGTCCATAATGCTTCGTGCAACGGAGTGCCTTCTGGGTCAGTGCAGAGAAAACGCTGTCCTTTTTCGTTGTAAAAGACGATATGCCGGCTTGGAAAAACTTTTACTCGGGTATTTACGACTGTGAGCGACTCATTTTCGTACCAAAATTCACAACCATCTTTTTCTTCTTTTTTCAGACTGGGAATCATTTTTTCCAAATTTACTGCGTAAGAAAGATTGTTGGCGAAGATAAGGGAACCATCCCGAGTCAATGCCTCTATGATTTTTTCAACTTTTGTCACTATGTATCCCTCAGTGGTATTACTTGGCTTGAAAGAATGAAAGGGTGATTATAGTTAGCCTCGTTCCATTCTGTCAACCAATGTACTTTTTCTTTGAAAAGTAAGCCTTTTGGCTAACTGGTGGAATAATTGACAGTAGCCTTAGAGAACTCTATAATTTGGATTATACAAATAGTATCAATAACTCATTTAGTTAGAAATATTTAAGTTGATGGCAGGGCTATTTTATTGCCAAAGCCATTCTTATATTTCGTAGCAAAAGATAAATAATATAAAAGTCCGTTAAAATTTTAAAAGGTGGTGCCCGGTTATGAGTGAAGTGAGTGAAGGAAGAAAGCTTGAGAATCTCGGTTATGAGAGTTTGCAAAAGAACAATATTAAGGAAGCAGAGTCTAGTTTTCTGGCAGCTTTAAAGGAAATGGAAAAAGAGGGAGATGAGACGGGTCAGGCCTATGTGCTCGGAAATCTGGGTAATATCAGTTTTCAGAGCAAACAGTTTGACAAGGCCGAAGAGTTTTATACTCGTTCACTTACCTTTATGGAAAAGTTGAAGGATGTGAAGGGGATTGAAAGTTCTCTGGGCAACCTTGGAAACGTTCACTTTTATCAGGGCAATTTTGACAAGGCGGAAGAGAACTACCAAAAAGCCATGACAATTGTGCTGGAGGCCAACGACCCTCTGGGGCAGGGCATTTATAGTGAGTATCTGGGAAACATCTTTCTGAAAAAAGAAGAAGCTGAAAAAGCTATTGAGCATTACGAAAAAGCTAAAGAATTCATGTCTGCTGCAAAGCAGGATGAAAGAAAAATAAAACAACTTGAAGACCGCATTGAGTCGATTAAAAAATCCCCACTATTTTTAAAGAAAAACGAGGAAGCCCTTGTAGTTAATTTGGAGTCGCTTATATCCACTGGACAAAAAACTAAAGCCATTGCCAAGCTACAGGAACTGGAAGAAATATATTTCCAGTGGAAGCGTATGGATAAGGTGGTTGAAACCATCCAGAAAACTATGACTCTTTTAGAGGAAATTGATGATAAGGCCTCTGCTGGTGTTTGTTATGCGAACCTAGCAGGTATATATCTGCAAATGTCGGCTGAGGGGCAACCTGAAAAAGTGAATGAGGCGGAAACGTATTTCAAAAAAGCGCTAAAAGTAATTGGTGATTCTGACAAACGCAGAAACTCTTATCTTCTAGGAAGTCTGGGAAACATTTACCTCAATCAAAACAAACTCGAATTGGCGTGGGAAAATTTTGAAAAATCTCTCAAAATCATGCAGGAATCGGGCGACAAACTGGGCGAGGCGCGTGGTTATGCCAATCTTGGTAATGTTCGTGGTCTGCAGAAAAACTGGGATGCAGCTGAAGAACAGTATCTTAGTTCTTTGGAGTTGATGGAAAAAAATGAAAATCGACCTGGAATTGCGCAGCAATGTGAATCGTTGGGAGACATTTATCTTAAAAAAGAAGAGTTTGATAAGGCTGAAGATAATTTTATGCGTGCCAGTGATCTTTATGAAGAAATGAAAGAGCAAAAAAGTGTTCAGGAAGTGCAAGACAAATTGATGTTTATTTTTTCGCAGCCGAAATATCTTGAGAATCGCAAGCAAGCCATTCGAGAGGGATTGAAAAAACCTGAAACTGAAAAAGATTTAAAACTCAAGTTGATGTTATTGAACGATTTGGGCAACGTGCTGTTTATGTCCAATAACTGGGATGAAGCTGCGGAAGTGGCGCGGGAAACCATTGCTTTACACGAACAATCTGGTGACAAACAAGCTCTTGGTGGAGCCTATGGAAACTTGGGAAGTATCTTGTTGCAGCAGGAAGATTTTAAGGGAGCTGAAGAGAATTATAGTAATGCCATTAAAATCAAAGAAGAATCAAAGGAACAGGGAGATCTCAAAGAATTATATGCCAACTATCTAAATGTTTTGATTCTTGCGGGAAAGATGGAAAAGGCTGAAAAACTGGTTAACAAATCATTGAAGGTAAATAAGGCTGCAAGCAATGCGAAAGGTCTTGTTGCGGATTATCGAAATTTAGGAAATATCTGTTTACAGAAAAAAGATTGGTCTGGTGCGGAAAAAAATTACCTAGAGGCATTGGCAGTAAATACCAGTGCGGATAATAAACGGGAGATGGCCGAAGACAATCGAAACCAGTACAATCTCTATTTGCAAAAAGAAGATTGGGGGAATGCGGAGAAATATGCATTGAAATCTTTTGAAATTGCCGAGCAGATCAATGATGTCCTCAATGTCTTGGCAGACAGTCGGGTATTGGCGAAGATTTATGTTGAGAAAAAAGAACGAGCCAATCAGGAGAAATTTTATATTAAAGCTCTTGAAACATCAGAAAAAATCAATGACCAAAAAGAGATTTGCGCTGACCTTAGGAATCTTGGAAAGTTTAATATGGAAAGGGGATACCGCGAAAAAGCTAGCGAGGGTTTTCAAAGGTCATTTGAAATTTCGAGTAAGTTGAATGATAAAATGGAAATTGCTGAAGACTATCGCAATCTTGGTAACCTGGCATTCAGTAATGGCAAAAGAAAAGAAGCAGAAGAACTATATTTAAAAGCATTGAAACTTACAGAAGAAGTGGGAGATCAGCGAGGAGCTGGACAGGATTTAACATATTTAGGTAACTTGAAGTTTAAAGATATGAAATATGATGACGCGGAAGAATACTTTGGACAAGCCGCTAAATGTTTTCGGGAAATTAAGAACTGGTCGAATTTAATCCAATTCAATATGACGGTGGCGAGAATGCAGATACTCGTTGGTCGGTTTGAGGAGTTTGATAAATATTTGAAGGATGCGCGAGAAATCGCACGTGATCTCGGGGACCCGGAACCTATCATGGAAGCCATTAAGGCCATGGAAAAAATGAAAGATGAGATTGATAAGAAGTAATTTGCACCAAAGTTTAAGAAATATTTGATTTAAAAAAGAAGCCATAATAATTAAAAATATTGTATTTATTGACTTTAGAGTGCAGGTGCGATCTGGTAAAATAGGGGTTAATGAGTTAAAGTAATTGGAGATCTTTTAGTTTTTTTTAAAAAATGTTGCCGGGAGTTTTCCTGTGTGTAACTCCTAAACAATAAAGGCCTTTTATCTTGACATAGGCCTTTAAAAGGAGCTAAATTATCTTATTCAAAAGAAATAAAAAGCGGGCAGGTTATATGCTTTATTAGGGATAAACGTTTCTATTTTTTGACTTTAACAGTGGGTCTGGATTTATGAAAGTTAGTTACAGTGCTCAGCTAATGGAAGAATCGGTATTCCGGCATCTAAACCATTTGGAAAGATCAGGTTACCGTTCTGATTATGACGAATTCCATTCTCTTGCCGATCCCATTTATGAACTCCCTGAAGATGATAGGGAAATTGCTTTCGAAAAAGTAAATCGTTTATTTTTTCTGGAAAAATTGAAGCTTGGTGACCATGTGTTGCGGGCTTTGGAAGCAGTAGGCCTTATCCCAAAAAGAAAACGGACATCAAGAAAATCTGCCCTATTGAATGTAAATCCAAGTAAGGGATTGCAAGGAGAGAGTGTAGATCAGGAGGAAGAGATTGCTGAAGAATTGGAGGAAACTCCGGTAGAAACGGCTGAATTAGAACTGGCGGAAGAAGAGGTAGAGGGAGAAGAAGTAGAGGAAGAAGCTCTTGAGTCCGCTGACGAAGGAAATCATGAAATTGCTTATGACCTAGCGCGTGAATTTGAAGAGCGCATTAAAGAAGTTATTGTTAAAAGGGCGATTAACAAAGTTGATGAGGGCTCAAACGTTCTGAACCGTGTTTCAGGGAACCCGATTATAGAAATGAGAGTTCTGGCGAGTCGATTTAGTAATCCCGAAGAAGCTTTGGATCTAGACGCTTTTTTAATCCAAGAGTTTATGCATGCGAAGGATATGGTTGACCCCGAATTTGACTATGAAGACGCATTTATCCCTGGCAATCCTTCGGTTAAGAATCTTATTACATCGCGTTTTCGACTCCTATGGAATATGTATGTTGACTCCCGGTTGGCTCGAATCGGTGTGGTATCAGTTCTACCCAAGGAGGCTCGTTTTCGTGAGTTTGACAATTTTTACCGTAAAATTCCGGATAAGCAAAGACGGGGTATATTCGAAGGGATTTGGGTAACAGATAAGTTCACGCACGAAGAACTTCTCTCCATGGCTACTGACTTGGATACCTTGATGAGTAAATATGTCGACCCTGGGGAAATTTCGGAAGAAGAACGGGATTTCATTCACCTTCAAGGATCGCCTTGCCCATTATGCAAGTTTCCGACATATAATTGGGTGGATGATCCTGAGAGTATTTGTGATGAAATGGTAATTGAAGCGATTCAGATTGATTTCCCAGATTGGGAAAGCAAAGATGGTGGTTGTGATCGGTGCATTGAAGTTTATGAATTACGGGCCGGTGTTGGTTAACCTGTGCGGCGTGAATCAATTCAGATCTTGGGCGTTTTTTAAATGCTTTAAGATTTCTGAAAAAAATGGAGATTAAGAAAAATGGCAGATGGAACTCAAGCTAAAGTAAGTGACCCAATGCTCGCGGTTCTTGGTCAGACCGGCTCTCTGGAGGAGTTGAAAGAAGAGCGAATATCTTTGCAACTGGCAAGAGGCCGTTGTTACGATATCCTGTCTAGCGCATTCAGTTATCCTTGGAACCGAAAATTTTTTCGGCCCAAATCATTATTGGAGCCAATGGATATTGCACTCGTTGATGAAGAAGACTGGAATCACGTTAAGTCTATTATAGAAGGTTTTGACAAATATCTGCCCAAAATGACGGTAAAGCAGGTGCAGCAAGAATATGTGCGGGTATTTGGACATGCTGTATCCATGGAATGTCCTCCTTATGAAATGCAATACGGTACTGAAGGTGGAATTCAGTCGCAAACGGATGTATTGATTCAATTGGGTGGATTTTATGAAACCTTTGGATTTGAGCAACCGCGGAACAGAACCAAGGAGAGGGTCGATCATCTCTCTATCGAATTAGCTTTCATGTTTTTCATGTGCTTTAGAACTGCATTTGGAATTCAAAACGGTCATGAAGAACGAAACATTAATGTCATAACCAGTAGCATGAAGAAGTTTATGCGTAACCATATTGGTCGCTGGGGCCCTTTGTTTTGTATTTTTACTTCGCGAAAGGCGGAGAGGGGACTCTATAAAGATATTGTTGATATCCTGGCAATTTTTCTGCGAAATGAAAACTTATTGTTGGATATTAAACCAGTTAAAGTAGAAGAGCCAGAATATCGTTCATTGTCTTATAGTATGGAAAACGACCTGATTGCAAATGCGCCATCAGAATGTGAACCGAGGTAATAAAGGTTCTTTGAGATTAACTGTTAAATAAGTTACCCAGAATTTGGGGCGCGAGTGCCCTTGGCCCAGAAGTGAGCATTAATTAGCTTACTTTCTGGGTTTTTTTATGCCAAATATTCAGGTCATCTCCCCTTCCTCAGTACCCAAAAATAAAGATTAATTTGAAATCCTTCAACTTTTCCCAGAAGTATAGGGCTTAGGCCCAAGAATATTTCCTGATGACACGAAGACTGAAGAGGAATAATATGTTTATTAATAGGGAAATACAGGTTTGCTATGTTTATTTATGACTCCATGATGCAAGGCCTTGAACTTCTTGCACAGCGTGAATTGCAAAGTGCTGAAAGTCTATTTTTGAATGTTATTAATGACCCACATTCCCAGCCCGAAGAGACGAAAAAGGCCAGGATTTATTTAAATGATATACGGGCTTGCCAAACGGGTAAAAAGAATCTAGATTTTGAGGTATATAAAAAGTTAGTTAAAAAAGTTCGAGTTTCTTTAGATTATATAGATGATCTGCTTTCCGAAGTTTATTTTTCAGAAGCAAGTTCTTACGAAGATTTTGATCGCCAATTATTTTCAAAAATCCCTTCCTTAATTAGTCGGCTGAAACAAATAAAAATCAGTGATATATCGGAACGCGATAAGCTATTCC
>JAKUOQ010000060.1 GCA_022450865.1 Nitrospinales bacterium
CCAAGATAGTCTTTGTTTTAACTTTAGTGCGAGAACCGGTTGCCCAGGCCACCCCGGAAAGGAGAAAAAAACCAAAAAACGAGGTCAAACGATAAGTAAAATCTTCCATAGACAGCGTTTTGGGTTAGGGAGACGAGTTCGACCAAGAATTAGAATTATTATAAGTTACCAACTGTCTTGTCCGTTGCACGAAAAATATCAGGTGTTTGATTTTGAAAAAGAAAATATTTTTTATACTAATCTGGCTTATTGTCGCATACTTTTTTTACGAATTCTTTAAGACCGTCGACTTTAATCAAGCTTGGAAAGAAATTGAAAGCGCTAGTGCTGGATGGTTAGTTGCTGCTTTTTTGTTCAACCTTTCGATTCTTTTGGTGTGGACTTCGTTGTGGTCTGTTCTTATTCCAAAGGCCATTTTTGTTTCTTTCCCAAATTTGTTCCAGGCAAATTCTTTTATGTCTACTTCATGTAATTCTCTTCCGTTTCCAGGAGGACATGCAGTGGGCCTCGTTTTGTTCGCAAGGCTGGCAAAAATTCAACATTCAGTTGCTTTATCGGTATTGGCTCTGGATCAGATGTTGGAAGGAATCGTCAAAGTTGTCGTTCTTACTTTAGCTGCTAGTTTCTCCCCATTACCGGAACAAATGGAACAAAGCATTCAAGTTTTTATTGTATTGATCGTCCTATTTATCGTGATTATGTTTTACGCGGCTTACAAAATTCCAAAAGTTAAAAATTTGGATGAAAAATTTTCTTCCTCCCTGCTTTTCAGATTTAAAACCTTTGTTTCGCAATGGGCGGGGCACTTAGAAATATTGAGAGATTATAGAGTATTTAGTGCAGGCCTATTTCTGGCATTAGTAATGATGGCTTTACAAGCATTAGGGATTTGGGCCACACAAATGAGTCTAGGCCAAGAACTTCCCTTTTGGACTACTATTCTGGTCATGGCGGCGTTGAACCTTGCCACAATTTTTCCTATAACTCCAGGAAACTTTGGGATTTATGAAGCAACGGCTTTTTTAATTTATAAATTTTCAGGGTTGTCCCCGGAAATGGCCTTAAGCCTGGCGTTTTTACAGCACATTTGCTTTTTGGTGCCTATGGCTGGTACCGGCTGGGTAGTTCTTTTAATCCAATCCCTGAATTTAATAAAAGAAAAAGACAAGGAACAAGATAAACAGCATTAAACACTTGTTGGAATAACGATAAGTCCCTAATTTATTTGAATTAAAATTGACCAGGACGCTATCGTATTAATTTTGGGGTGGTTTTTTTTATCTATTTAAGTAGGTTGAAAAGTTGTTTTATGTTAAGATTTGCGAGTAAAAACGGGGGGATAGGTGTCGTAGTAAATGAATCAATAGGGCCCTTGACGTAAAATATTAGGTCATGGGAGTTTATTTAAATTTTTCCGGTACATATGTTTCGTTCCGGTAGCGACCCAGACCCTGAAGATGACGGGAAGAACTTTTTCCCATTTATTTAATGTTGGAGGTTATTGGGTATGGCTGAAGGAAAAGTAAAATGGTTTAATGATAGTAAAGGGTATGGGTTTATTGAGTCAAGTGACGGTGAAGATTGTTTTGTGCACTTTTCTGAAATTCAGGGAGATGGTTTTAAAACATTAAAAGAAGGTCAGGAAGTGGAATTTGAAAAGAGCATGGGGCAAAAAGGACCACAAGCATCTAAAGTAATTCCAAAATAAATTTTGTACGAAACTGCATTACCGACAGGACATCTTTGTCCTGTCGGTTTTTTTTTGCAAAGTAGAAACAACCCCAGTACCAAACTAATCATTCATCCATCTTTGATGCAATGAGATATAAATTAAACCCATAGCCTGCCAAATCAAATAAAGGCCCAAGGTAGGTCAGCGGGCTAAGAGCATTTTTTATATCTCTCTTCCCAGATCGCAGGAACCTTTCTATTAGTTTATTTGGTTTTTCTGATTTGTCGAAGGGATTAAAACCTTTTGACTCCAGTAATCCTTTTTTAGCTTTGTTTGTTTTTAAAGAGACTATTTTGAAACCTGCTTTTCCCAGTATGTTGTTTAGACTATCTCCTGAAAAAAAATACAGATGTTGTAGGTTTTTTAGCCTATCCATTTTTCTTTTAGAACGATAGCGTTTTTAACATTTGGAGTCCATATTACAAGGAGCTCGCCTGGTTTCATTACTCAAGTAATTTTTTTTGTTAGTATTTTCTGAGCCAGCCCATGTGATACTCTAATCGAGAATCGATGCTGTGTTTGGTTGTGACTCATTCGCCTAGCTTGCACACCTGTATTTAACATTCCACTTTCTAAACATGTATGAAATCAATTCTTAGTTGGTGCTATAAAAATATTACGAAAAGATTTCCTGGCACTGTTCTTCTTATTGCTTTAATTTTGAGCGGGTTTTCCATTTATCTGGCTTCTGATTTGAAGTTTAATCCCAAGATGGATAATTTGCTTCCTCAAGACCTCCCTCTGATTAAAGACTTTAATCAAGTTGTTAGTAAAACAGGTGGCTCAGGGCCTTTAGTTGTTGTCCTAGAAAACCTCGACCCTATTCGATCATCTGAGGTAATAGATGATCTTGCAAAGATTTTAAAAAAAATTCCTGGTACGCAGTTCGTAGATGCGAAGATTCCAAAAGAATATTTAAATAACAAACAACTTCTTTTAATTCCACGCGGGGATTTACTAACCTTAGAATCTTTGATGACAGAAGCTATCGACTATGCACGGGGCCAGTTCGGTGGTTTTCCGGCCTTTTTTGAAGAGGAGGAACCTTTTAATCCTATTAAACTCCGCAATTTGGCGAAAGATTACCAAATTTTTGAAGAGATCGAACCTTATCATAAAGGAAAGCAAAAAAATAACTATTATATTTTTATAAAAGCAAAAGGGACAGTCACCGATACTGATTTTACAGAAAAATTTATTTTTACAGTACAAGAGGCGATAAATAAAAGCGGGTTGGAAGATAAGTATAGTGAACTCAAGATCAAGCTCACAGGGTCGATGGTGGTGCGCCTGGAAGAGAATAACTTTATCCAAAGTGATTTAAAAAATGCAGCGGTGATGGCAGCTGTTTTAGCGATATCCGTTATTTTTATTTATACCCGATCGTGGTCTTCTATCCCGTTAATAGTTTTTCCTTTATTGATTTCATTAACTTATACATTTGCCCTGGCACGATTAATAATAGGTCATTTAAATATAATTTCCGGATGTCTTGTCGCAATTTTAATGGGTTTGGGAATTGATTACGGGATCCATCTTTACATTCGTTTCAAGCAAGAACTACTTAAAGAAAAATCTATTACTGAAGCTGTTGAAGTCGTTGTAACTCAGGTAGGAAGGTCGGGGTTAATTGCGATGCTTACAACTATGAGTGTTTTTTCAATATTGAGTTTCTCAGATTTTCAGGGTTTTTCTGAGTTTGGGAAAATAGCAACTTTGGGAATCGTTTGTGCTTTTATCACCTACTACTTTCTTTTCCCGGCACAAGCTCTATTCTATGACAAAATTCACTGGCTGAGAAAACCTAGGCCCAGGCTATTTAATTTAAAAATCGCCAATCTTTATCTAACGACTCCCTTATATCTTTCTGCCTTTTTCCTGCTACTTTTAATATCCAGTTTGTTCCTTTTGCCAGGAATTGAATTTGAATATGATTTCCAGAAATTGAGAGGTGAATCTCCCGCGAGTGATTATGAAACAGAAACGACAGATGATTTTGGCTTAGCATTTTCTCCAACTGTCATATTAACTCCAAAAAAAGATAACCTTTTTTATATTCATGAGGCTTTAGAGGATATAAAAAAAGAAAATGGCGATAAGACGATAATTGGGGCTCAGTATTCTATGAACCTGTTTAGTCAGAAGGAATATGAATCAAAAAAGGAGATCATCGCCCGTATTCGGAATAACTTTGAAGAGAATAAGGATATCATTCGGTTCTCTTTAGGTGAGGAGCGATTAAAAAAATTTGAATTACTTTTTGATGCAAAACCTTTTGATGAATCTCGTGTTCCTATCGATCTTCAAAAAAAATTAATGGCAGGAAAGGATTATCTGCTGCTGCTTTTTTCACCAGCCGATAAAAACTTTTTTCGGGTTGAAAATATTTATCAATTGGAGGTTGAAATTAATGCTTTGAAGGAAAGCATGAAAAGAGAAAATATTGAGACTGCAATTTTGAATGAAAATTTAATCGCTGCTAAAGTATTGGACTGGGTGAAAGAAAAAGGGCCAAAAGCAATGCTTATTGCATTTGGATTGGTTTTTTTAATTCTTCTATTAGACCTCAGAAGTTTTCGACTCGCTGTCATCACATTTTTGCCCCTATTAACTGGTCTTGCATTAACTGGCGGGCTGATGGCAATCTTTAATGTTCGACTTAACTTTATTAACATTGTTATGTTACCGTCAATAGTTGGGATTATGATTGACCATTGTATTTATCTCAGTCATCATATTTTGGATTACTCTAAGGGGGCCTCCCTGAAATCATTACAGGAAACCGGAAGCGCAATAATGCTGTCGGCGTTAACCAGTCTGGCGGGTTATACTAGCTTAAATATAGCTCATCATGCAGGGATGAACTCTATTGCTACAGTGGTTGAGTTGGGCATCATTACATGTACAGTTTGCGCTTTATACATGCTTCCTGCGCTATTTGAGATTAGAAAAAGAAAGTTTAGCCTTTTTCAGGTGGAGAGATAGTGCTCTTCCTTATTATGGTTTAATATTTTAAAAATCATATTAAGATCTACGCTTTATAAATTTAAGGAAACAGTTTTTTGGTAAATATATTATTTATTTTAACAATATTAATTTCGTTCGGATGTGGGGAGGCTCGTCCTTTTAAGGACTTTTCTAGTGAAAAGGGAAAAAGTAAAGAAGAGTTTCTTGTTGATTCAAAAAAATGTGAAAAAGAAAAAAATAAATACAGCAATAAAATCCAAGGCCGAGAGTTTGGATTCGAAGGTCAGGATACTGGTTACTTGGGATGTATGAAATTGGAAGGTTGGAGCAAAAAATCTATTTAATAGGCTAGAGAATATTTCCAATCAGTGTTTTTGGCTCTATGCTCGCTAAATTGATGTTGTTGGTTGATGAGCTAGATGCAACATCTTACAAGCCCAGTTACTCAAAATTTTGTTTGCCCATTTGTTTGCCCATATGCAGAACTTTATTTTTGGAGGTGTTGGATCTTATAAAAAAGTTCTTAACACTTAATGCGATAAAAATAATCGGACAATTTGAAGGGGCTTCCAGAGCGCACCACTCTTAAAAAGCATTTTAATTTCTCTTCCTCCAATCCTTCGAGTATTTGTTCTTTAACTTCCTGATATGCAATCTCTTCCCAATTAATGTGATTTGTTGATCTTTCTATTGGGAAAGCTGAAATATCTTCCATTGTTATATGATTTTTATCTTTCATTAAACCTTATTTGTAATTTTTATAATGCTTTATTATATTGAAGAATCCTATTTATCCTAATGGTTTTTATAGTTACCTTAGGGTGTTATTTTTTGATTAGTCTTATGTTTATTTAAAATGGAACAGCTATGCTCTTGGTTATTGATGTTGGAAATTCAAATAATGTCATCGGATTGTTTTCGGGGGAAAAGCTTCTAACTCATTGGCGTATTCGAACCGAGCGAAACCGAACTGCTGATGAATACTGGGTTCTTATTAAAGAATTCATTTTGTTAAACAATGTGGAGACGGAGACTATAGATGATATTGTGATCGCTTGTGTGGTTCCACCACTAGTTCCCATTTTAGAAGGGATGGCAAGAAAATATTTTTCATGCGAACCTTTGATTGTAGGGCCAGGGATTAAAACTGGAATTTCCATTCTTTACCGAAATCCATCTGAAGTGGGCGCTGATCGTATTGTAAACTCTGTAGCTGCTTTTGAAAAATATGGTGGCCCCTTGATCATTGTGGATTTTGGCACCGCGACTACTTTTGATGTTGTATCAGAGAAAGGCGAGTATTTAGGTGGCTCCATTTTCCCAGGGGTCCATATTTCGCTTGAGGCACTCTTTAAAAATACTGCCAAACTCCCTCGAGTGGATATGACATACCCCGATAAGGTTATAGGAAAGTCTACCGTAGAAAGCCTGCGTTCAGGTGCCGTTTACGGATTTTCTGGAATGGTTGAGGCATTGGTGAAGCAGATAAAAAGTGAACTGGGTCAAAACGCGCGTGTTATAGCCACAGGGGGTATTGTCGACTGGATTATTACAAAAACCACAGTGATTGATACAATCGATCCATTTTTAACTTTGGATGGTTTGAGAATTATTTATGAAAAAAATCAGTAAATGAAATCCAATTTTACACAAAAAATCCCCAGCTATCCCAAACCCCGGGTTTTCAGTGAGAGGAGGAGACTGAAAAATATAAAATTTGGAATAACCGAGGCTTATGAAACACTTATGCTTTTGCTACTCTAGAACCCTTGCGAATAAAAAGCCGGACCATTCTATGGTCGTCTTCAATATCAAAAATTTTACCACCCTGACTTTTAGCCCATTTAGAAAAATCTTCTGTAAAATTCTTTTGTTTATCAACAATTAGTTCTAAAATACCGTTTTTCTTTATTATTTTATATTCTTCGGAAGCTAATTGGTAAGCCTTGAAAAACGAAAGGCCGCGAATATCCAGTGTTTTAAACATTTCCATTATAAATTCCTCCAGATTTTAGTCGACCTCAATAAGGCGGTAGACTAGTTCAATAGGTTTATTGTAAGGTTGCAAAATTAAAAAATTATTAATCAAGTATTAATTTTTTTTTATATTTCACAATATAAAGAGGAAATTATTTCAGCAAACAGTTGAAAAAAAAGAATTTATTTTAATCTAGGTGCGAATGATGATTCAGCTAAAATTTAAACATGCGTTTGTTTTCAATTCATATATGAATACTAAAATAGATAGGATATAGTTGTTTTATAAAAATATTGGGGATTCTAGGACCAATTGGTAATTAGGAGAGGTAAATGGGCATTGTTCGTGGTGGAGATGCAGAGTACGAGGAGTTTGAGCCTTCTTATGAGGAAAAAACTGAAAAGCTTGTGGCAATTTTAAAACCTTTACTGGAGGAAAACCCTAGTTCTCTTAAACTTTCCGGAAAATATATAGCTACCGATGAGGTGAAGATTATTGGAAAATTTTTGCCTATGAAATCCGTTAAGTCACTCGACTTAAGTGATAATCAAATTAATGATGAGGCATTGCAGCACCTTTTTGAGTCGGATATTCTTGGTGGATTGGAAGAGCTTTATTTACAGGTAAACTTTTTGACCGGACAAGGATTGAGTGAACTCGTTAAATCCGAAAAAGTAAAACTGAAAAACTTAAAAGT
>JAKUOQ010000061.1 GCA_022450865.1 Nitrospinales bacterium
GTAATTTTCTTGGAACCGGCTCTTCATCCTTCTGGGTTAATACATCCCCAGATTCACAAACAGGACCAGCGATAATCAAATTTTGTTCCGGTCCCAGCCTTTCTCCATCAAACCAGATTGGATGAAAAGAACCATATGCCATTGGGCGGATTAAATGGCAAAAACCAACGTTTGTTAGAACATAATCGATTCGTTTTCCATCTTCGTCAAAGGTATGATTGAGAGATCGCACTTCTCCGATTAAATATCCACAACCTGCCACAAAACGTCTTCCCGGCTCGATTTCACAAACCACTTCTCTACCAAAGTGTTGCTTTAGTACCTTCGCCCTCTCATCGATAATGGCTTTATAACCCGTGATATCTTCCTGTGGTTGATCCGGATCATACTGGTAAGGCAAACCACCTCCAAAATTAATGGTCTCTACATCTGGAAACTCTTTAGCAAAGTCTACCAATTTCGCTGTAATACGTTTGAGGTGTTCCATATCTCCACCGGAACCGATGTGCATATGTACCCCTGACAAGGTAAGACCATATTCCTTTAATATCTGTTTAACATCATCAAGATTCTGGTACCAGATTCCGTGCTTGCTATAAGGCCCGCCGGTATTGGTCTTTTTAGAATGACCTGCCCCTTCACCAGGATTAATTCGAATAGAAATTTTTGGAGAACCGGCGCCTTTCTTTTTTAAAGCCTGGCCATATTCCTCAACCATCCCCAGCGTACCGCAGTTACAATAAATATTATTTTCGAGACAATAATTAACATCATCAGCATTAAAAAAAACATCGCTGGTGAAACAAATATCTTCAGCCTTATAACCCGCGCGAATCGCACGTTGAACTTCATAAACACTTACTGCATCAATCTTGACTCCATTTGCCAACATTTCTTGCAGAATTCTAGCGTTGGAAGAGGCTTTCATGGCGTAACGTGTGACGGGTGATAGCTTTTTTATTTCATTGATTGATTGACGTAAAGTTTCCAAGCTGTACACATAAACAGGGGTGCCAAACTGATCGGCAATCTCCCGCACCTCGACTTTTTCAATTTTCATTTTTTATCTCTAATTGGTGTGGCTGATTCAATCGAACAATGCAGAATTTATAGCATAGTTTCGGAGTTCAAAAAAACAGTTTGTTTATAATTGACGTATCAAAAGTAATGAAACAAATAACGATGAAGCTATTTCTTGAAGAAACGGCAAATAACTTTTAAAATACTTAAATCATATCAAAAGATTAGCATTCACCTTTTAACTGCCTTCTTCTTTATAAAGTGGGCAACTAAAATTTTCAAAGAGAACAATTCTGTCATGCCGAAGTGGACCATTGAAGAAGCTCGCGAACATTATAATATTAACGGCTGGGGTGCGGGGTATTTCGATATAAATTCCAAAGGCAATATCGTTGTCCGTTCCAACCGTAAAAGCCATCATGACATAGACCTCAAGGAATTGGTTGATGATATTCAGGCGAAAGGTTATTCGCTGCCCGTTCTCATTCGTTTTTCAGACATTCTTAAAGCAAGCATTGCCAACCTTGCCAATTCTTTTAGTAAAGCTATTAGCGAGTATGGATATAACGGCCAATACCACGGAGTCTACCCCATCAAGGTAAACCAACAGCGACAGGTAGTGGAAGAAATCGTGAAATTTGGGCAACCTTACAACATAGGCCTCGAAGCAGGATCGAAACCCGAATTGCATGCCATTCTTGCCATCCTCGATAATCCAGAAGCCCTACTCGTTTGCAACGGGTATAAAGATGAGGCTTTTATCCGACTGGCCTTAATGAGTCAGAAACTAGGGAAAAAAGTTTTTATCGTCGTAGAAAAATTAGATGAGCTGACTCTTATAGAAAAAGTAGCTAAAGAATTAGGTGTACAACCCAATATAGGACTGCGCATCAAGCTATTAAGTACTGGCCAGGGGCGTTGGTCTTCTTCAGCAGGAGAACACTCAAAATTCGGACTGAATTCAATCGAATTGATGGAAGCCCTGAAAATATCCAAGGAAAAAAATATTCTCGATAGCATCAAGTTAATCCATTTCCATTTAGGCAGCCAGATCACCAATATTCGTCGCATCAAAAATAGTTTGCAGGAAGTGGGACGGTTTTATTCAGAATTGATGCGATTCGGATGTGGTATTGAATATATTGATGTCGGTGGTGGTTTGGGAGTGGATTATGATGGCTCCCGCTCAACATTTGCATCCAGCACTAATTATACAGTACAAGAATATGCTAATGATGTCGTTTATCACCTGCTGGAAATTTGCAACAAAGAAAAGTTGCCTCATCCGAACATCATTTCCGAATCGGGACGAGCCATGACCGCTCACCACTCTATACTTGTGGTCAACGTCCTAGGTGTCACAAGCTTTCCAGAATGGAGCGATAAGATTAAAATTGATGAAGATGCTCCAGAAGTTGTAAAAGAAATTTTCCATGTTCTCGACTCCACTTCAAATAAGAATTTAAACGAATCCTGGCACGATGCCGTGCACTTAAAAGATGAAGCGCAAAACCAGTTTCTCATGGGAATGATTTCTCTTGAAAGTCGAGCTATATCAGAAAAAATTTTTTGGGGGATCTGTCGTAAAATTGAAAAGCTGGGTACACGACTAAAATTTATGCCCGATGAAATTCGTAGTTTAAAAACTCGGCTTGCAGACAAGTATTTCTGTAATTTTTCAATTTTCCAATCCGTACCTGACTCTTGGGCCATTGATCAAGTATTTCCAGTTGTTCCTCTTTATCGATTAAATGAAGAACCTACTCGAGAGGCAACTCTTGAAGACATTACCTGCGATTCAGACGGCAGGATAGACAATTTTATCGGAACCGATCGTGGAACCGAAAATACTCTTCGTGTCCATGAATTGGAATCTGGCGAAACCTACCCTCTAGGTATTTTTCTAATAGGAGCTTATCAAGAAATCCTTGGCGATCTTCACAATCTATTCGGAGATACAAATACTATTCATGTTTCTTTGAATGAAGATGGTTCTCTTAAATATGAACAGATCATCGAAGGGGAAGATGTAACAGACGTACTAGACTATGTCCAGTTCTCGGCTGATGAACTCGCAGGACGCATAGATGGATTCCTCATCGGTTGTGTGCAACGCGAGGTCGTTACACAAAAAGAAGCCGATGAGTTTTTGAGTCTATACAAAGCAGGTCTTAGTGGTTACACTTATTTGGTAGATCCGGATAAGCCTCAAAAAAAATAGTTCGCATTAATCACTAGACACTTCCAAATTTCTGATTTTCTGTATCCGTTCTTTATTAGTTGGGTGAGTCGAAAAATAACTGGCTTTTTCAGGCGTATCTCCTGATCTTTTTTGAAGCACATTTAAAAGTTGAAGATAGTATTTGGTTGAAAATCCGGCTTTATTTAAGTATTCAACCCCCTCCTTATCAGCCTCCAGCTCTTGAGTACGAGAAAACCCACCTACTAATGCTGGTTTGACTACATACTCGCTATAACCAGCACCGGGAACAAAAATATTGAGCACCGAAAATCCAATCGATGTCAAAATGGAAACTCCCAGTTTAGTGTAATAATGCCCCGACTTTAAATGGGCAATTTCATGAGCTGCTACGGCAATACGTTGTTCCTTCGTCAGCTCGTGAAGAAATTTTGCGGTTATATTTACTTTGTTCCCGGTGGTCACCCAGGCATTTGAAAAGTCGGCACGATGCACCACTGCAACGAATTCTTCTTCAGGAAAATTTGCTAAAACAATCGTATCTACCGCAGTTTTCCATAAAAATTTTTCATTAGTGCATCCTGTACAACCTTTTTCACGAGTCGATTGACACCCGGCCAATAAAAAGATTGTCAGAAAAAATATGAAAGTTTTTTTCATCTATAAAAATAGAGCAACTGAAGGGATTACACTTTGCCTTTTTTCAAAACGTCTACCATTTCTTGGTGTACAAGCCCGTTGCTTACAAGAAGTTCTTGATCGTAAATATCGGTTGGGCTGCCATCAAACTTACTGGCCTTGCCACCAGCTTCGAGAACAATCAGAAGTCCTGCGGCCACATCCCAGGGGTGAAGCATTCTCTCCCAGAACCCTTCAAAACGGCCCATTGCAGTATAAACTAGATCCATGGCAGCAGAACCAGGACGTCGTACGGCTTGACAAGCTTTCATGAAATTGCAGAAATTATCAAGATTATCTTTTTCCGACTTCACCACTCGTGGCGCAAAACCTGTAACAAGTAAACTTTTTTTCAGTGTGGAAATGGTTGATACATGGATGGGATTACCGTTTAGAATTGCACCCTGACCTTTTTCGGCAACGAATAATTCATCAAGACAGGGATTATATATGACACCAACTTTAACCTCACCTTCTTGTTCTAATGCAATTGAAACACAATAGCAGGGGTAACCATGGGAATAGTTGAGCGTTCCATCTAGCGGGTCTATGATCCATTTACTGGTTGAGTCACTTCCCTCTGCATTTCCTGATTCCTCGGCGAGAATATCGTGATCGGGAAAAGTTTTTTTGATACGGGTGATGATCGCTTTTTCAGCAAGATGGTCGACTTCCGTCACCGGGTCATGAAATTCCTTGAAAGAAACTTTGCCAATATCGTCAACACGCTCGCGAAGAATCTTGCCGGCTTGCAGTGCAGCTTCTACTGCAACTATTACCTCTTGGCTCATTCAAGCCACCCACCGCCAATAACACAATCTTCCTGGTAAAAAACAGCAGACTGGCCTGGTGCAATTGATAATTGAGGCTGGTCAAATTCCACAACAACACGAGAACTATCTAATTTTTTGATCGTTGCTGGTTCGCCTCGATGGCGATAACGAATCTGCACATCGGCACGGATAATGTCTTCAACATCTAGACACCAGTTGACTTGGGACACAAAACAGTTTGCGCGTTCTAATTCTTTTTTAGTCCCGGCAGTTATACGGTTATTCACTGGGTCAATATGGGTTACGAAATGTGGTTCCTTGAGCCCACCAAGATTTAAGCCTTTTCTCTGACCAATCGTAAAAGCCGGGTAACCCCCGTGCTTGCCTAACACCTCGCCTTTAGAGTTAACAATATCTCCCTCCTGGAATGCATTATTATCCAATTGTTTTGCGATAAACTTTGGATAATCATTATCAGGAATAAAACAAATTTCATGGGACTCAGCTTTCTCTGCGACATTCAACCCCAATTGCCGTGCCCGATCACGCACTTCGTTTTTATCCATATCTCCCAATGGAAACTCCAGGCGCGAAAGTTGATCCTGCGACAAATTGAAAAGGAAGTAACTCTGGTCTTTCCAGCGGTCTCGTCCTCGACGCACCAGAAACTTACCACTTGGATGTTTGACGATTGAAGCGTAATGCCCTGTCGCCACTCGTTTTACACCAAACGATTCAGCTTTCTGAATCATTTCATCGAATTTTAATTTTTGGTTGCACAGCGTACAAGGAATGGGTGTGCGCGCTTGCATGTATTCCGAAATAAAATAGTCGACCACCTCTTCCTTAAATTTTTTTTCCATATTAAGGATATAATAAGGGATGCCAATTTTTTCGGCGACGCGACGCGCATCAGCAAGGTCATCAAGTGAACAGCAGGTACCGAAACGATTATCCGATTCGGAATAGTTCCACAGTTGCAATGAGATGCCAACAGCATGATAGCCCTTCTCTTTTATAATGGATGCCGCAACGGAACTATCAACACCACCGCTCATGGCTATTGCTATTTTTTCTAGATTTTTCATAGTTCTATCTTAAAAAACGACAGGCAAGAGTCACCGAGACGCCTGTCTTTGAAAGTTTGCAGTTTACCATACCTTTCCTGCAGTTTTGTCTTATGGAAATGCTCAACAATGACCCAGGCATCTTCTTTCAATATACCCGAATCAGATAGTTGAGAGAGACAAGGCCCATAAAGATTTTTCGCAAACGGGGGATCTACATAGATAAGGTCAAAAACCATGTCCTTTTCTCTGAATAATGATAAAGACTCCAGCGAATCGGACTTTATAAGTTCCCATCGCACCGTTTGATTTTCAACGGTCAGCCGGCACTTTTCCAAATTGCGGGTGATCAGGGATTGAACTTGAGAGTTCTGTTCAACAAATACCACCTGTTCTGCACCGCGACTGAGGGCCTCAATGCCTATCGATCCCGTTCCAGCAAACAGGTCGAGAAAAGATATCCCTTCCAGATTGGATCCAACCTGATTGAACAATGATTCTTTCACCCGATCCAATGTTGGGCGGACCTCTACATCGCCTAAATCAATTAGGCGAGTTCCACGTGCGGTACCGGAAATAACTCGCATTTAAAAAGTTTCCTTATAATAAACAAGCCAATCCATCTTGACATGGAAATTTAATAAAATTATTATAAATTAAGATCCAAGGGAATTAATATTCGGGTATCGTCTAACGGTAGGACGTCAGATTCTGGTTCTGAATGTTGGGGTTCGAATCCCTGTACCCGAGCCAATTCTCTGGGCCATGCCCAATGGAAGTATAATAAAAATCTATTTCAATTTATCAGGGGAGGCACTCCCCAATTTTTTTGAGGAATTATGAACATATACCGAAATCCGTTTATCGTTGGTTTTTGTGCTCCTCTTTACCAATTGGTCGCCACTATTGCTATTACCAACGATTTTTTGATGGCAGCCATTTTCATAATGTTTACTCTCGGCCTAATAGGTGCTTATGTCAGCGACTTCCCTTTGCTACCAACACTATATATGAATGAAGTTGCTCATAAAACCTCTGTTTCTTCCTTAATGGGAATGTTGCTGGGTCTAATGCTGTTCCTGGGGTTTGGGGCAGGCGGAAACGAAGGAAGTGACGGAGGAATGATCTCTGCCGGTGATAAGTTCATGGCTACTTGGGGAATATTGTCACTACCAGCATACCCCTTAATGGTATTTTTGATCTCCGGGGTGAATAAACGTGACCTCGAAGCAGAAGATACTATTAGAAAACAAAAGAAGAAAAAAAATTCCGGCCCGCCGATTATGAAACGCGACGGTTTTTAAGAAAAATGTGCTTAGAAGAAGCGGTAGATGTTATTACCCGTAAAAGTTCAATCCTTTCATGAAACCACAAAAAAGAAATATTTCCTCACCCTCTTTTACCGCTTAATAAAATGTAATTCCCTCGTAATATAAAAAAAGTCCAAATTGAAGAAATATAGGATTTTAATACCTTAAATACTTCTACTTACCTCAAAGGACTTACTAGTATTTTTTAAATCTTTGTTTTTTATTTTTTTAATTTGATCGTTTGCATATTTTAATTGAGATTCAACAATTGCCAAACGCACCTTTAATAGATTGCTTTTATCAAATTTAAGCTCCATATCACTATCTCCTTAATTTTGAAAAAAAGTAAAA
>JAKUOQ010000062.1 GCA_022450865.1 Nitrospinales bacterium
CTGTTCCCGCAGTTTTGGCTCAGTTACATGGAGTGAGTCATTGTGGTGACACTACCCCAAATAATTAGTGCTGCGAAAATTAATATAAAACCCGCTAAAACGGTGATAGCGAGGGGGCGCCTTTTCCAATAGCGCTCTTTGTTTTGGTCGACTATGGGAATAGCTAGCAAAAACCCTATAATTATAGGCGGGGCTACAATTAAAGAAGGTACCCATAGATTTTCCAAGGCGTAGATCCAAACAAATTGCCAAGGCGGTTTGGTGACTTCGAGGCCGAGTACTGGTTCTTCTCCCAAGGGCGGTGCAATGGTAAGCGCAAGCAGACAGATTAGTAATAAGATCCCAGAGCCGGCTCTTCTCAAATAGGCCATGTGCTGAGTAAATGGAATATTTTTAGCGGGCTTTGTCGCATCAGGCAATTGCGATAACTTATGGTATTTAATATAGAACAAATGTAATCCGATCATCACAATCACGATGATAGGTAACAATGAAATATGCGCCATGTAAATCCTATTTAATAAAGGAACCCCTTGAGCAAAAGCTTCGGTGAGAGGTAGGCCAAAAGGTCCCATTTTCTCGGCAACCCATAGGAAATGTGCCAACGCCTCATAAGCCTCCTGATCCCATTTTAAAACTGTACCGGTGAATAGTAGAGTCACCATCATCATCATAATTCCGATTCCAATAAGCCAGTTGATCTCGCGCGGATTTTTATAGGAAGCAGTGAAGAAAACACGGATGGCATGGAGTATCATGGTTACGGTCAATACTTCTCCCGCCCAGAAGTGAATACCGCGAAGGTACCAACCCAGATAGACTTGATCGACTAAATAATGCACGCTTCGATTGGCGCGCTCGGGATCCGGGATAAAAAATTGAGCCAGTAGGATACCGCTGATTACCAGAACCCCAAAGGAAGATAATGTCATTCCTCCAAGGGAGTATTTTATAGAATTTGAGTGCTCGGGGATGTCATATTCGAGTAAGTGAATACCTAGACGGTCTTCCAAGATTTTTGTAAGTCCATTGGCCATGCTATCACTCCCCCGGTCTTATGAAAGTCAACCCTGCAAAAACAAGTCCGGCGAATAAGGTAATACCTGCAGCTATTCCATAACCTTTGGCTGATGTCTCTACAGTTTTATGCTTAGCCGATACCACTTTTGGCATATTGGGATCATCATGCTCATTATGACTGCCTTCCATTTTCATATCTGTTTTCGGATTACGCTCAGCAGGTACGATTTCACCTTCCATAAAAAGATCGCTGGGTGAGAACAAATCTGAATTTTCTAAAGGATCGGATTCCTCTTCTTGAGTGGCGTACATGGGATCAATTGAGGACTTTTCTTCTACCTTGACGATTGATGGTTCTTTTTTATGATCGCTATGAGCTATCGCGTTTTGGGTGATAATGATAAAGATTATTGTTATAAAAAATGTGTATTTCCTCATAATCAGCTTCCCAATATTATTTGTGTGAAAGCCTCCAGCGTTTCATCGTTGGCCCAGTCTCTTGGACCAATGGCTTTATGCCGGATAAGTCCTTCACGATCTACAATAAATGTTTCCGGTACTCCTGTGGTTTTATAAACCCTTTTTGCAACTATACTTTCCGGATCCAACAATACGGGAAAGGTCAAATTGAATTTTTTCATAAAAGGTTCTATCAGGGTCTGATCTTTATCGACACTTATGGTGAGCATTTCAAATCCATGATCCTTGAACTTGCGGTACAGTTTTTCCATGGAAGGCATTTCGACTTCACAAGTGCCACACCAGGTGGCCCAAAAATTTATAAATACGACTTTGCCTCGGTATTGTGAAAGTTTTACTTTTCCGCCTGCTAATGTTGGTAGTTCAAAATCGGGTGATATAAAAGCTTCTGCAGGATACTCGGTTTCATAGGGTTGTAGCTCTACCTTATTTAGCGATACAACAAATACCGATAAAAGTGCTGCGACCAGAAAGGTATAAGGGATGTAGATACTGATCGGTTTCTCTTCTGATACGTTTTCCATTAATTTTTGTATTCCGAGGGTTTTTTAAGGGCTAAGTTCCACGATAGGGTCGATAGAATTTTTTATCTACAGCGATAACAATTTCGTCAAGCGTTTTGCCCTGATTATATAAGGCATAAGCGTAAAATACTTCGTTCAGACAAATATCGCATTTAGATCCATGCCTATTAGTATAGCAAGTCAATAATGTTTTATGGTTATGATTTTTTTTGCAGTAGCAATAACAAAACAGGCTGTCAAGTACCTTGGGGATTTCGGCTGCAATCCGATAAGCTTCTGCAACCCTTCCTGTAAAAATAGCATCGGTCAAAATAGGACGAGTTTCTATTAAAAGCCCTGTCGCCGGAGCCACAGGCGGAACTTTTACAGAAGGCTTAGTGATAATATAAATGCCAGCAACCACTACGCAGACAAAAACTGACATGGCTATTGCGGAGATACGCTTTTTATTTATATTGGAAGAATGTTTTCTTGATCGTTTTTTAGTCATTTCTTGCGATGAACCTCGCCGCTGATTAAGTATTGTATATTCTTAATTATATGGACTGCCATCCGCCGATGCAACCGTCAATCCCTCTGCAGTAAAAGGACAGTGGGGTAACTCTATATAAATTGTTGCCTTCCTTTAAGGAGAAGAAATATGGGCGAGTCTATAGTAAATGGTTTAAAACGTATTCATCTTTTACGGACAGTTACTTAGTAAGTGTCTGCTAAGCCCTTAACGGACAATTTGGTGCCATTTTGTTAAGCTGCGGGGCGGGAATCCTAGTTTAAATAAGGTTGCGATGAGAATATTTTTTATAGTCGTGAGCCAGATACCTTCTTTATCCCATCTGCGCGGCGAAGTGAGAGCTTTTTCGTTGAGAAGAATTACTGGCCCTAGGTTTCTAAGTCGTTTAAAGAAGTCTATATCTTCACAAATGGGGAGCTTGGCAAATCCGTTCATTTCCTGGAATATCTTATTTTTAACAAAGAATGCTTGGTCACCATAAGCCATTCCCAGATATTTTGAACGTAGATTCGCAAGGCGGGTAATAAGGCGGAGGCTCCATTTATCAGAAACAATACAAAGCGAGAAAGCCCCTCCGATTTCTTCGGAGTTTTTCATAGAATGCAACATTTTTTCATAGCTGGTGGATTCAATACGGCTGTCAGCATGAAGGAAAAGAAAAATATCACCAGTGGCGATTCGCGCTCCCGCATTCATTTGCAGTGCTCGACCAGCAGGCCCGTTTACCACATTTTTGGTAAATTTTGCTGCAATTTCAAGGGTGCCGTCATCGCTACCTCCATCACTGACAATAACTTCATGCGGCGAAAGTTTTTGTATATATGTTAGGGTCTCACCCAAACATTTTGCTTCATTTAGGGTAGGGACGATGACTGAAATCTTCAAGGAACGATCCTTATAATTTAAATGCGAAGTTAACCCCTCTCATTCGTCATGAGGGAAGATAGTAGTGGATTATTGGTAGAAAAAATTAGGATCCCGAATTAGAACATTAAATATATTAGTGGAGGTCAATCCACCTTTGTAATTAGACATCAATATATTATAGAATATGATAAAGTTTAATTGGATTTCATTCGTTGTCTTTGTGCCCGGATCTGGGCAAGGTGATTATGTTAGCTCATTTTATAGATTCTAGATCATTTCAGTGCGGTTATTTTCAAGATCGTCAGTCACTCTTTGAAGAATACCTGCTTGAAGATGTTTCGGAAGTGGAGTTCGAATATTTGTTGGCGCACGGTATGCGGCATTTCGGCGATTATTATTTCCGGCCCCGTTGCCAAAATTGCTATTTATGTATTCCTATTCGTGTGCGCATCAACGAATTTAAAATGACACGCAATCAGAAACGGGCATTGACCTCATGCAAAAATATCAAAATGAAAATCGGTGATCCTGTATACACTGAAGAAAAATTTAGACTTTATCTGAATCACAAAAAAAGATTTAATTCTTTGCAAGACGATGTGGAGGATGAGAAAAATTTTCGCATGTCATTTTATGTCAACACTCCATTCGGAATTGAGTTTGAATATTATCTGGGTGGTAAATTAGTTGGTGTTGCCCTGGGGGATAAAACCTCTAAATCCTTTTCAGCGATTTATACTTTTTATGATGTATCTGATAAGAAAATGAGTCTAGGTACCTACAGCGTATTAAAACAATTGGAATATGCGAATCAATATTGCATGAAATATTTTTATCTCGGCTATTATATTGCCGAAAATGCCTCCTTGGCCTACAAGTCGAGCTTTCGTCCCAATGAAGTTTATATGGGAAGGGAATGGCGTCGATTCAGAAATGCCGCTGGGGATTATCTGATTTCTAAAAAACGACTACAATGGAAAAATTCCGATCTTCTCGTCAAAGCCGCTTCTACTAGTGTAACGTTGGATTCTCTATAAATAGCTAGGTGGCGGAAAAACTCTATTCAGATTCCATAAGATTATATTTTGTTTGAGAAATCTTGGGCTACAGACACTCCTTTCCCAAAGGAGGTCAAAGAATTCCGGTGTAGACGAGAATCATCCAGATCACGAGAAGAATATTAAAAGCCACTCCGACGTGAAAGAATACGTTGAAGAATTTGGTGTGACTGTATTCGTAATCGTTTTTATTATTTTCTGTCATAACAGGTCAATCCATTACCAGGGTTGTCAAACGCTTTGCGAGATCTGAGCCGCGAATCACTTTTCGAGTAGGACGTTCTATATAGTTTAGACTCATGTAAAGCCGGTCCAAATTCAAAAAAGTTTCTGATTCTGCGATGGCTTGCCCCCCCTCATCTCTTATTTCGTTTCTCCAGATGCTCAAAGCAGTCAGGTTCTTCAAGTAAGGCGAGTTGGCGATAGCTATCGCACCTACATTTCCCATTTTATTAGAACATAAGTACAGTTTTTTTAGATCTGTTAAATATTTGCTTTGAGCAAGTGCCTTGGTCCCCTCATCACCGATTCCAGTACTGTCCAGATGAAGTGCTTTCAAATTGGGCCATTGGTCTGATGTTGCAATCTTAGCCGCACCTTTAGGTCCGATGGGATTCGAATCGAGAAAAATTATTTCCAAATTTTTTAAATTGAGAGAATTGGCCAAAGCTGCAGCACCTTTTGAGCCTATATTGTTTGCTTCTAGCATGAGACATTTTAAATTTTTTAAAAGATCAGCCTGGGCAAGAGATTTTGCCTCTTCATCTCCAATAATATTGTGATTGAGGTAAAGAGAGGTCAGCCCTGGCAAGCACTTTACCTGACAAAGAACTTCGATAGCTTCACCGCAAAGCTGATTTTGGCTAAGATAAAGTTGTTCCACTCCAGTCAATTCTTTACTTGCCGCTAAAAGGCGCAGCTCTTCAATACCGATATTTTTGTCCTCTAGATCTAAAAGTTTACCGTTATCGACGAGATTTGCCGTTATTATTTGTTCAAAACTAACATCTTCCATTAAAGAATGCTCAAAAGTTATTGTTTTTTATAAACTACTGTAATGGATTTTATATGAAAGATCAAATGGGGCATTCGCTTATAATAGATACATGAACTTAAATTTATTTAAGAGGTAAAAATGATTGTAGGAATACCAAAAGAGATTAAAGTCGATGAATATAGAGTTTCCATGACTCCTGCTGGTGTGCACGATTTAGTGAGTAGCGGACATAAAGTTCTTGTGGAACATAAGGCGGGGGAGGGGAGCGGCATTCTTGATAAAGATTACCTGCATCAGGGCGCTGAGATTGTTTCCAGAGAGGAACTGTTTTCCAACGCTGAAATGATTGTTAAAGTTAAAGAACCGATTGCTGAAGAATACCCTCTGCTACGCGAGGGACAAATCTTATACACCTATTTGCACCTTGCTCCAGCACCTGAACTAACCCAAGCCTTGCTTGATCAAAAAGTAATTGGTATTGCCTACGAAACGGTGCAACTGAAAGATAAATCGTTACCATTACTTATTCCCATGAGTGAAGTGGCTGGAAGGATGGCTGTACATGAAGGCGCAAAATATTTAGAGAGAGAAAACGGAGGACGGGGTATTTTGCTGGGTGGTGTACCCGGTGTTGACCCGGGACATGTGGTTATCGTTGGTGGCGGTATCGTGGGTGCCAATGCAGCAAAAATGGCGATAGGAACAGGGGCATCTGTAACTCTGCTTGATGTGAGTTTGCCAAGATTGCGCTATCTGGATGACATTCATGGAAGCCGACTTAAAACCTTGATGTCTAATAAATTCAACCTAATCGAATCATTACGCACGGCAGACCTGGTTATTGGCGCTGTTCTAATTCCTGGCGCGCGGGCACCGCGTTTAATCACTCGCGATATGTTAAAAGAAATGCAAAAGGGATCGGTGATTGTCGATGTAGGAATTGATCAAGGGGGAATGCTGGAAACGTCACGTCCAACCACACACAGCGATCCGATTTTTGAAGTGGAAGGAGTGATTCATTATTGTGTTGCCAATATGCCAGGGGCATTGGCACGTACATCTACATTCGCGCTCACCAATGCTACATTTCCCTACGCGTTGAAACTAGCTAATGAGGGTTATAAAAAAGCCATGTCCGATGACCCTGCTTTGAGAGGGGGGCTCAACGTCTGTCTCGGTTCCGTCACCCACCCTGCTGTGGCAAAGGCGCTTGAAAAAGAATTTGTTGAGCCTGAAACCTATTTGTAATGAATAGATAAATTTGAGGCGGGGGGGGGAATAGTACTATAAATTATATAGTTTCTCGTTCCTGCATCTCCCGAAAGCATTCAACATTCCTATTTGGTTAATTGATTTATTGGCAGTTATTAGAGGCAGTTGATTTAGGCAATTTAACCTGCTAAATAGTTGCATTATGAGCAATTTTGTTCACCTGCATCTTCATACGTCCTACAGTTTGCTCGACTCTTCCATTCGCCATGAACCGTTAATCAAAAGGGCGGCTGAGTTTGGTATGCCTGCGGTTGCCATGACAGACCACGGCAATATGTTTGGCGCTATTGAGTTTTACAACACCGCCAAAAAAAACAATATAAAACCCATTCTTGGCTGTGAGGTGTATGTTGCTCCTGAGAGCCGTCATGAAAAAAAATCCAAAGACAATTTACGCGATGCCTCATATCACCTGATTCTGCTTTCGGAAAACGAAAGGGG
>JAKUOQ010000063.1 GCA_022450865.1 Nitrospinales bacterium
GGGAATCTCTACAAGAGTTGATCTTTTACCGAGAAAATTATTTTATTCCCCAGGAAACCACCGTTACAGAACCCACACCTATTTAAAATTCAATATGAATAAAGGTGCACTTATAACTATTGCTTTTTTGATTTTGGTTGCGAGCGTTTCTATAGATCTGCTTTGGACAGGTAATAAATATCAATGCGAAATTTGTATAAAATACAAAGATCAGATCGTTTGCCAAAAAGTGAAAGGGATGGAAAAACAAGATACCATCATGACAGGTATCAGTACGGCTTGCGGAGCAGTAGCAAACGGCATGACTGAATCCATTGAATGTCAGGCTCAGCCTCTTGAAAAAATGGTCTGTAAGGATATCTAGTGGCGACCCACCTCAGCTATAGTACTACTTACCTATTATGTGCTCCGCAGGAGCATAATAGGTCTGCGCCCTCCAGAGTAAGACACAATTAGCCTTCCGTTTTTGCCCAACGATCTTTCCTATCCCGTTAGGGAGTGCAAATTAGGTCGTAGACCTCCTGATACTTTTCTTCAACACTTCCCAAGTTAAAGCGAAATCGGTCCTTGTCCATTTTTTCGTTGGTTTCCCAATCCCATAACCGACACCCATCCGGGCTTATTTCATCGCCTAAGAGTACCTCCTGCCCCTTATGTCGACCGAACTCCACCTTAAAATCAACCAGTCGTATTTTTCGTTCTTTAAAAAACTCCACCATCAGCTTATTGATTTTGAGTCCTTCCGACTTCAAAATTTCTACCTCCTCTTTAGTGGCCCAACCAAAAATATCGACATGGCATTCGTTGATCATGGGGTCCCCTAACGGATCACTCTTATAAAAGAATTCTAGAATGGGTTGTTCCTCAAAAACCCTTCCTTCTTCAATGCCCAACCGCTTGCACAAACTGCCGGCGGCGACGTTTCTAAGCACCACTTCTACAGGTATAATATCCAGATTTTTTACCAGCATTTCCCGATCATTCAAGTTTTTCACGAAATGAGTTTTCACCCCATTTTCTTCTAAATACTCAAATATGCGGCTGGACATATGATTATTCATCACACCTTTGTCGACGATCGTTCCCTTTTTTTTCCCATCAAATGCGGATGCATCATCTTTAAAATACTGAATCAACAAATCCGGGTCAGAGGTTTTGTATAAAATTTTTGCCTTACCTTCGTACAGTTTTTCTAATTTTTCCATAATGATCTCTTTATTGTTTAAATATCCGTTTAAAAATTATGTCCACACTTTTAAATTGAGCTTTTAAATTAAAAATCTTTTCAATTTCATTTTTTTTCAACAATGTACCAATTTTTTTATCCTTTTTAAGAAGGGTTAAAAAGTCCTTGCCTTTGGTCCAGGATTGCATCGCATTCTTTTGCACCAGTTTGTACGCTTCCTCACGGGTGATGCCTTTATCTACTAATGCCAATAACACACTTTGAGAAAAGATCAGACCCTCTGTCTTCTTTAAATTACGCATCATGTTTTCTGGATAAACAATCAAACGCTCTATCATACTCGTCATTTTTCTTAGCATATAATGGATGAGAATCGTACTGTCAGGTCCAATTACCCGCTCCACCGACGAATGGCTAATATCCCTTTCGTGCCAAAGAGGCATGTTTTCCAAAGCTGCAAAAGCATTGGACCGAACTATTCGCGCCAATCCACACATTTGTTCCGACACTACAGGATTTCTTTTATGAGGCATCGCAGAAGATCCCTTTTGCCCACTTGAAAAAAATTCTTCCACTTCGAGAACCTCTGTTCTTTGAAGGTGACGAATCTCTGTTGCAATTTTATCGATTGTTCCTGCAACAATTGCTAATGTGGTGAAAAATTCTGCGTGTCGGTCTCGTTGAATAATTTGAGTTGAAACCGGTGCCGGTTTCAGTCCTAGCTTGGAGCATACATACTCTTCAACCTCGGGGTGTATACATGCAAATGTTCCTACCGCTCCTGAAATCTGACCATAAGAAATACTTTGCCGGGCACGCTTGACCCGTTCAATATTACGCCCTACCTCTTCATACCAGTTGGCAACCTTTAACCCAAAAGTAAGAGGCTCAGCATGAATTCCATGAGAACGGCCCATCGTCGGGGTCATTTTATGCCTTAAGGCTTGGGTTTTCAATGCACCCTGAAAGGCTTTTAATTCCTTTAAAATAAGTGTAGAAGCTTGCTTCAACTGAACTGCTAAGGCCGTATCCAGCACATCCGAAGATGTCATACCTAAGTGCATATAGCGAGCCGAGTTCCCCACATATTCTGCCACGCATGTGAGAAAAGCTATTACATCATGCTTGACTTCTCTTTCAATTTCATCAATACGTTCTACTCTGAAATCAGATTTCTCCTGAATATCTTTCAAAGCTGTTCTAGGTATTTCTCCACGTTTTGCCAACGCTTCACACGCAAGCACCTCAACTTTTAACCAAATTTTAAATTTGTTTTCCGGCTCCCAGATGGAAGCCATTTCAGGAAGTGTGTAGCGTGGAATCAAAATAAAATACCCCTAAAAAAGAAATAATCCCGAAAAGACGAAAGAAAATTTCATTAATTAATATGTTATAAATGCTCGCATATATTAAACGCAAAATTCTAGTAAATCAATAAATGAACAAAACATTAAACGTTTGCTTTGTATGTCATGGAAATATTTGTCGTTCCCCGTTGGCTCAAGGGGTAATGGAATCCCTTGTAAAAAAAGAAGGGCTAGAAGAAATAATTCTAATCAGCTCAGCTGGGGTTAGCGGATGGCATGTTGGCGAACCACCAGACAATAGGATGCAGAATACTGCCCAAAAACACGGGGTGACTCTAAATAGTCGGGCACGTCATTTTCAAGGACACGATTTTAAACAAATGGATATGGTTTTAGCTATGGATCAGAGCAACTTCGAAACCCTAAAAGCGATGCGACCATTAGCAGATACCCAGGACAAGCTTTTTTTGTTTCGATCCTTTGATCCAGAAAACAAAGGCGACTTGGAAGTTCCTGATCCTTATTATGGAGGAGATAGAGGTTTCGAACTTGTTTTTGAAATGGTTGAAAGAGCTTGCCCGAAAATTCTAGGGCGTTTAAAAACAATGCTCCAATCATGAAAGATCAAATAAATAAATTACTGGAACCTATATATGGAGCGACAGTAAAATCCTCTTTCCCCACAAGTGGTGGAAGCATCAATCAAACTCAGGTACTCCAGTTAACAAATGGGGAACGGGTTTTTATGAAGCTAAATTCGAATCCCCCAACTGATTTTTTTTTAGCAGAAGTGAAGGGGCTTCGACTTCTTGCACAGGCAAAAAAAGGACCAAAGATCCCCAAACCCATTGCCCTTCAATCCGGGTCACGCCCAACCTTTCTTTTAATGGAGTACTTGGAAAATTCAACAGAAGACAAAAATTTTGCAGATCGACTCGCCCATACCTTAGCTGAACTTCACCGTCTTAGTCAGGACAAATTTGGGTTGGATCATGACAACTATATTGGAAGCACACTGCAGAAAAATGATCCGGAAAAAGATGGGATCGTTTTTTTCCGCGAACACAGAATAGAATTTCAAAGGCAACTCGCACGCCAGGCAGGCTTGCTACCGACTTCTACCGACAAAAAAATAGATTTACTTTACGATAATCTGAATAAATTTTTAGATATCACAGGTGAAATACCTGCATTGATACATGGAGACCTTTGGTCTGGGAACTATTTCGCAGACTCTAAAGGAAATCCCTGTATTTTTGATCCGGCAGTCTATTATGGATTACGTGAAGCCGATCTGGCTATGACAGAACTGTTTGGAAAATTACCACAACGTTTTTACGATGCTTATCAGGAAGCATTTCCCATGAACCCTGGATACAAAGAAAGAAAAGATTTATATAACCTATATCATCTATTAAATCACCTCAACCTTTTTGGTAGTTCCTATCTGTCATCGGTTCAGCAGGTGATTAAACGTTATGTCAATTAGGGCGGGAGACAGCAGAAAAAATCTAAGAAGAGGTAATAATTTAGAACACAAATAATTTGGTGCGCTAGAACCCGCCACCAATTTTAGCAATGAAGGTATTCAATTCCCTTTCTACTGTGCCATCCCAATTTTTCATTTCATTAGTAAGAGTTGCGAGAACCGCTTTCCCTGCGCTGATTTCCAATGCATCTGCAATACTAACCAGTATTCGAGTACCGTATCTTTCAACAAGCTCATGTTCTTCTGCGGCACGAAATGCTAAATCAGGCCCCAGTATCATGGCCCAAGCCTGGATCACGGAAACTTGGGTGGATTCTCTGAATCGAAGCGATTCCAGTCCTTCCATATAGGTTTCTGCGTCAATTTCACCCAATTCAAATCTTTCGATCAATTGTTTAAGGTTCACCTCTTTCGATTCAACCTTCTGGAAGATATATTCAAAAAATTTGGCTTCAAATTTTTTGAGCTCCCCCACGTTCCAAGGACACTTGAACTCGATCTCCGTATCACTAGCTGTTTTTCTAGCTTCTCTTTCAATTTTATAAAGACAATTGGGGCATCTTTTTCCGGAATCGTGATTGAATTCACCTCCGCAATGGCAGGGAGCTAAAACACTTTGAAAAGCAAGTGCCAGAGCCTCTTTTTTCAGACCTAAAACCTCACGAAAGGCAACTCTGACAGGGTTAGCCCGTGACACGTGGACGTAGTTGGAACAACTCGAACAATAGATAGGGTAAGCACCTTTATCTTCTTCTGGTTCAATCAATGGCTCAAAAGTATCAGGGCAAAGAGTGCACTGTACTTCTTTCTCAAACATATCAACCATTCACAAGTTCCTTTGTAAAGTTTATTCTGTTTAAAACAGGGATCCTTATAAATTAGATGGAGAAAATAACTCCAGATTCTAAATAATTCACCCGTTTCTTACAGCCAAAAAAATAGCCTATGACCATGAGGCCATAGGCTCTTGAAAACCTTTAAAATAAATTAACCAGAATAAGCCTGACCCAATCCAGCTGTTTCAGATTCCTTGGCACCCATAATAACTTTGCCCGTGGTCGGGTCCACAGGAAACATGGTAATAGCATTATGAGTACTGCATACCACTTTGCATAAATCACAACCCTTGCAGCGAGGCTCGATTACAATGGCTTTCGTAGTTTTTTCATCCATCATGATCGTGTCTGCTTCAGGACAATACATAATGCACAGTCGGCAACCTTTTTCCGCAATACATTTATCATTATCTACCCAAGCTATGTTGTACACTCGAAAACTCTCCTCATATAAAAAAGGTTAAAACACATATCCGACGGATTGCATCACCCCATCCTTAAACAGTTACCAAACTCAAATCCTGCTTTTCGGCCCACTCAGAAGACATTTTATAGGACTCGGTAATGCAATCCATATTAGCCTTGAGCAGCATTTCTTTCTTGGCATATTTCTTTTTAATCGCTTCGTCAAGTGTAGCAGTACCCCCTGACGCGACATATCTTTTCCCAAAACGGTCCTGCAAAGCACCATCCAAGGCTTTCAGAGTAACAATCTTTGTCACCCCGGCACAGGCACCGAGCATCGCCATATTAGTTGAAAGCTCGGTTTTCCCGATTTCCAGAGCCAGTTTAGTGGCATCGTGATTGAGCACAGAAACATTAAGATCTGCCAAACGCTGATGATCCTCGTCTGAAAGCAGGTCATCGCTCGTGTTTATAATGACCAATCCGTTTTCTTTGATACCTGAATAGAATGGAGCTGTGTAGCTTTTTTGCATGGTTATAACTTGTGGGTGAAAGATCATAATAACATCTGGGTAAACCAATTCACCCCGATCATAAATACGTTCCGAACCAATTCTGGCATAACTTTCAGCTGGTGCCATTCGCTTTTCAGCACCAAAAAAAGGATTAGAAATTGAAAATTTTCCATCCTTATTTGCTGCCATAGCTAAAAGATGAGCAGCAGTTACAGCCCCTTGACCCCCTAGACCGGAAATGCGGATATTCATCCTACTCATAAGTTTTTACTCCTATTTCTTTATGCGGTTGCCGGCTTTTTAGCTGCTTTAGCCGCTTTTTTTCTTGCTTTAGTTTCTTCTTTAATAGAATCAAGAAGTTTCTGCGCTTCTTCAGTGATGTACTCTTTTTGAACAAAGCGGCCTCCGATTGCTTCTGACTCTTTCATCTCGTCTAAACCTTCCATACTCTGTTTACCAATCTCGAGAATGCACGGAGTATAAAGTTGAACAAATGTGGGGCCTACTTCACGCGCTACATGAATAGCGTTTTTAATAGCCTGCTCAACTCGATTGGGCTTACTAACGGTCAAAAGAGCCACATAAGCGCAACCCGCTTCACGAGCAATTTCAGGCAACCGAACTTTTTCAAAGTTCTTTCCTTTGGGAGCCATTTTGGCAACAAAGCCTTTCTGCATCAATCCACTTTCCTGACCACCGGTATTTGCATAGAGTTCATTATCAAAACAAATGGTGGTGAATTTTTCCTGCCGGAACCAGGACTGCATGGTCATATCCAAACCAATATCAACCGTTGCACCATCGCCTGCCAGAACCACTACATCCTTTTCAACATCTGGGAATCGAGCTTTCAAAGTTCGTTTCAAACCAGATGCAATCGCATTCTGGTTGCCAAACAAAGAGTGGATGTTATGTACGGCAACGTGAGGAAAAACCAAACTGGTACAACCGGTGGAACCCACAAACACCGTATCTTCCGGAGCCGGA
>JAKUOQ010000064.1 GCA_022450865.1 Nitrospinales bacterium
ATTCGTGGCGAAGGAGCTGCTATAAACTGGGGAAAGAAAAGAGGCGATTTAATTATTAAATTTAATATAGAGGAAGATGATTCGTGAGCTTTATTTCTCTCATTCTCTCCAGAACAGCTATTTTTATTTACATATAAGGAAAGATCATTTGCCTTTTCTGGCTTTTACTTCGGCTGCATGAGCTCTCGCACGCTTCAACATGGCAGCTTTTTCTTCCGAAGAAAAATCTTTGCGGGGTGTTGGCCCTGGAACAAAGTTCCCAGAAGATTTTTTAACAGGAGCGGATGTTGTCTCCGGAGCCGGGGCATCCTCTACAGGTACTTCTGCGGCTTTCGCTTCAGCGGGCGCTGCACTGGTAGGCTTTGCAGATGCCTCCCCGTCTTTCCTAACCAGACGCATTGAAGACCAAACATCATTAGTGGGATAGGGAGTATCCAGACCAATTTTCAAATCCATTCGGATTATTTTTTCGTCGGAGCATTCAGTGATCCAGGTATTGGATGCACCGCCAGGCTCGAAGATAGGATCAATGGGATAATAGGTACCATTTTTATCCAACAATTGTTTAACCCCGGTTTTATCAAATAGGGTCATAGATTCGGCTTTCGTAGGAATCCGCCAATTATCATAACCGCCGAACTGGTCTTTATTTTGATTAACCCAATCTACATATTCTTGGTGGTTTTGCCAGGTATAAAATTGCTTTTTATCCAACCAAGCATCCGTCTTTTTCCAAGTTAACCCAGAGTTTGGATCAGTGACACTACCATCCCCATTATCAACAAGTGGGTCCCCTACAGGCCCTGCTTTTTTTGCAGCTTCTGCTTTTTTTGCAGCTGCCAGCTTAGCCTTCTCAGCAGGAGAAAGTTTTTGCTCATCTGTAGTTGATGGTGTTTCTGCCATTGTTAGGTTCGTCGAATCGTAGAAGGTTCAACACCCTCCAGAATATCGTTCAAATCTTTTCCAGAGTTGGAAAGGGTTTTCAATATTTCTCCCAGTTTTGAGGCAGGAAAAGCATTTAAACGAGATTGGAAATCGGACCGGTAATCCGCAGCATTTTTACGGATCCATTCCACAGCAATCTGTTCTTGCGTTTCCCTATTTTGGTTTGCGCATTTTTTATCTAACAGATTGGTCTGGGATAGCCGTATGATTTCACAAATCAAATCTTCCTTGACCTGGCTCATACTGTAAATTTTAACACGAAATTGTATGAAGAACTAAGCTTCAAGCCTAAAAAAAGGGCCACTCTATAATGGATTTTCATACTTGTCAACGCGATAATTCCAGCATCTAATTTCCTCATAAAAAACAATCATTTTGGGCATTATTTTTAACAGTCGGGGTCCTATTTTTTGCAGTTTATTTCGCCTTGTATCTTTGCCTTGAAAACGGGATTAACGTTTGTCTATTTGGGCCCTAGGATCCAGATATTCCCGCAACCCTTCTCCCAAAAAGTTAAACGACAAAATGGTAAAAAATATGGCCAGTGAGGGGAATAGTATTAAATGCGGATAAAATTTAATCGCCGTCCAGCCGTCGCTGGCCAGGGTCCCCCAACTGCTAGCTGGGGGGGCAATCCCTAATCCTATAAAACTTAATGTTGACTCAGCAAGAATTGCCACGGGTATTCTAAAACTAAGAGTCACGACCAGAATACCTAAAATATTTGGAAAAATTTCCCTTAGCATGATTCGGAAATGACTCGCACCTAACGCTTTGGCTGCCAGAATAAAAGGATACTCCTTAATACGTAATACTTCTCCACGTACCAACCGAGCAATTGTCACCCAACTGACCATAGTCAAAGCAATGAATACTCCGACTACTCCACGCCCCATCAGCACAGTGATTAAAATTATCATTAAAAGATCAGGCAAAGCGAATACCACATCAACTACCCGCATCATCAGGTTATCGGTTTTCCCACCGACATAAGCAGAGATCGTTCCATATACTGTGCCGATAACCAATGCAATAAGCGTAGAAAAAACCCCTACAAATAAAGAAACACGAGCACCATAAATCATACGCGACAACAGGTCTCTTCCCAGTCGGTCTGTTCCTAGAAAATGGTCGATACCGGGAAAAGCAAGGATGTTTACCGTATCCTGTTCTTGATAAGAATAAGGAGCAACCCAAGGTGCCAGAAGTGAAACTGAAAAAATTATAAAAAGAAAACCACTGCTAATTTTAAAAGATGTATTCATAACATCATTTCACGGATACTCTTGGGTCTAACCAGCCGTATATAATATCGACCACAATATTTGCCACCACTATCAAAACAGCGTAGACCAAGGTTACACCCATAATCAAAGGATAGTCTCTATTGGTAACAGCAGTAATAAAAAACCGGCCCATACCAGGTATGGAAAAAACAAATTCAATGACAAATGACCCTGTAACCAAACCTGCCGTTAAAGGTCCCATCACTGAAACGATAGGGTAAATAGAATTTATCAGGACATGTTTGATTAAAATCTTAAACTCAGTCAGTCCTTTTGCACGGGCAGTGCGAATATAATCTGAACTTAGAACATCGAGTACAGTAGTGCGAGTTAACCGGGCAATATAACCGGCAAACCCCGCACCTAGAGCAAAAGCGGGCAGGATCATATAACGTGGCCCCTCCCACAACGCGGGGGGCAACAAGTGCCACTGATGAGAAAATATCCAGACGGATACCGCTCCTAAAACAAAACTTGGAATAGAAATCCCCATAGCCGCAAACAGCAATATCGATCTATCCAGCAAAGAGTTTTTCCAGTAAGCAGAAATTATCCCCGCGGGCACACCCATTCCCAAAACAACCAAAACTGCGCACATGCCTAAGGTAAAAGAAACTGGAAAAGTATCACGCAAAATATCAGAAACATCACGACCAATATATTTATAGGAAGGCCCCAGATCACCTTGCAATAATTGCTTCATATAAAGCAAATACTGTATCCCTACAGGTTGATCAAGATGATATTTAGCCTCAATATTGGCAATAATTGCAGGTGGAAGAATTTTTTCAGTATCAAACGGCCCACCAGGAACCCAATGCATGATTAAAAAAGTGAGTGTTGCAACGGCCACCAGAACCGGTATTCCCAATAACACCCGCCTAAGTAAAAATCGTAACATAACAGTATTTTAGCATAAGAAAATTGAGGACCTACGATATTGCATCTAGCACTTCCAAAAGTAAAAATCTGAGAGATAAAATAAAGGCTGAACACGACTTAAAAATGTAGAACTCTAGAAATATATCCAAATCTTTATAACCCTATATAGCAAAATTTCTCCTTTTCACCTGGATGGCTGATATATAATAGAGGGTCGAATTAAACAATTTCACACAACTATGAACTATTTTTCTTTAAGAGAATTTATTGACCGGCTTGAATCCGAAAACGAACTCATTCGAATTCAAGAGCAGGTATCTCCCATTTTAGAAATTGCCGAAATCACGGACCGAGTTTCAAAACAACCCGGTGGTGGAAAGGCGCTCCTTTTTGAAAATGTGGAGGGCAGTTCCATGCCTGTACTAATAAATGCTTTTGGCAGTAAAAAAAGAATGAATGCCGCCCTCGGAGTGTATGACGTTGAAGAGATTGCCAAAAGAATCGAGCGTTATTTAAAAATTCCTCCGCCGACTACTCTTATGGAAAAAGCCAAGCTTTTACCTATGCTGTTACAGGCGGCGCAATTCCCTCCTAAAATTATTGGTGGATCGAATGCGCCTTGCCAAGAAGTAGTTCATCTCAAAAACGACGTTAATTTAGACCAGATCCCTATTTTGCAATGCTGGCCATTGGATGCAGGCAGGTTCATAACATTACCCATAGTCATTAACCGAAGTCTTGATCGCAAGGTCAAAAACGTCGGTCTTTACCGTATGCAAATCTATGATTCTAAAACAACAGGGATGCACTGGCATATTCATAAAGACGGAGCCCACTTCTTCCATGAATATCGGAAACAAAATAAAGTGATGGAGATCGCAGTTGCTATTGGTGCGGACCCTGCATCTTGTTATGCTGCCTCTGCGCCCCTACCCTATGGCATTGATGAATTTCTTTTGGCTGGGTTTATCAGAAAACGAAGCGTTCCCCTGGTAAAATGCAAAACAGTGGACTTGGAAGTCCCGGCCAGTGCAGAAATTGTTTTGGAAGGTTATATTGATCCATCCGAAATGCGTTTGGAGGGTCCATTCGGAGATCACACGGGTTACTATTCCCAAGATGGAGATTATCCTGTCTTTCATCTAACTGCCATCACTCATCGAAAAAATCCGATTTACCTGACCACTATAGTCGGTAAGCCCCCACAGGAAGATTTTTATCTGGGTCGAGCCACCGAGCGCATCTTTCTTCCCCTTCTCCGAACACAGTTACCCGAAATCGTAGATATGGATATGCCGGTAGAAGGCGTCTTTCATAATTGTGTGATCGTTTCTATAAATAAGCGTTTTCCCATGCAGTCACGCCGCCTAATGAGTGCGCTTTGGGGATTGGGACAAATGAGCCTAGTAAAAACTATTATTACTGTCGATGCCACTGTGAATGTTCATAACTATGACGAAGTCATCAACCTGCTTCTGAATAAAGTCAATTTTGAATATGATCTATTTTTCTCGGAAGGGATTCTCGATGTATTAAATCACGCATCAGACAATATGCTTTATGGTTCAAAATTAGGCGTTGATCTCACAGAAAAAGTGGAAGGGGAGCCCGGCTTTGGAGTAAACGCACCATCAGCATTAACCGACTCAGTTCCACCTTCAACAGAAGAGGTAAATCTTTCTTTTCCTGAATTAAATAGTTACAGGTTTTTAAATTTCAATTCCCAAAGACCCATCATGCTTGCAGCATTAAATAAAACTACTTCCAACCAGGCAAAAGAATTCATAGAAACATTTTTCAATGAGCCTAAGTTCTCCAGCGTAAATATCCTAATTGTATTAGAAGGCCACATCGACATAGAAAATGATTCCGAGGTTATGTGGAAATTTTTTAACAATCTTGATCCTAAACGGGATTTTTATTTTAACAAAAATAGACTTGGAGTCGATGTAACGCAAAAATTAAAAGAGGAAGGTTACCAACAAAGATGGCCCGAAGAAATTGAGATGTCTAAAGAAATCAAAGAGCGAGTTGACGCAAAATGGGACTCGATATTTAAAAAATAAAAGTTTTTAATGGCATTAGAAAATATAAATATAAAAGGCGCACGAGAACATAACCTCAAAAACCTCCATCTGACGTTACCACGCGAGAAACTGGTCGTCATTACCGGATTGAGCGGTTCCGGAAAATCCTCACTTGCCTTCGATACCATTTACGCCGAAGGTCAAAGACGTTACGTTGAATCCCTTTCTGCTTACGCGAGACAATTTTTGGAGCTGATGGAAAAACCGGACGTCGACTCCATAGATGGTCTTTCACCTGCCATTTCTATCGAACAAAAAAACTCTAGTCGCAATCCCCGTTCTACTGTGGGTACAGTGACCGAAATCTATGATTATTTGCGACTCCTTTACGCGCGCATTGGAAGAGTCTTTTGCTATGGGTGTGGAAAGGAAATTTCATCCCAAACTGTTCAGCATATTGTCGATCAGATACAAACCATTCCTTCGGGAAAAAAAATAATGATCCTGGCACCCATTGCTAGAGAGCGTAAGGGGGAGTTTAAAAAAGAAATTCTGGATATAAAACGAAAAGGCTTTGTTCGCGCCCGAATAGATGGGGAGGTGCGTTCCCTGGAAGAAGAGATTTCTCTAAATAAAAAACTTAAGCATACTTTGGAAATCGTCGTAGACCGTCTGGTAATCAAAGAAAATATGGGGAAACGACTGGCCGACTCCGTCGAAACAGCACTCAATCACGGCAATAGCAGTCTCGTAGTTTCTATCATCGATGAGGAAGATTTGCTGTTCAGTGAAAAATTTGCATGCAGCTATTGCAACATCAGTTACCCAGATCTTGAACCCAGACTATTTTCATTCAACAATCCTCAAGGAGCTTGTTCTAAATGTGATGGTTTAGGAATAAAAATGGTTATCGACCCTGATCTCGTGGTGCCAGACGAAAGCCTTTCTATTCGCGATGGAGCTATTAAACCCTGGGAAAAACGTAACTCCGTTTATTTCCATCAAATGCTGGATACCATTTCTACTCATTTCAAATTCAAATTAAGTACGCCATTTGAAAAACTGAAAAAAAAGACCCAGGAAATTATCTTATACGGTTCAGGAGATGAACCGGTTAAATACTTTTATGAAAAAGATGGAAGGGAGCAGCACTTTACCGATACCTTTGATGGAGTCATTCCCGACCTGGAAAGACGTTATTTAGAAACTGATTCTACCTGGTCCAGAGAAGACATTGCCCGTTTTATGCGTCCCCTGCCCTGCCAGCAATGCAATGGCAACCGTTTGAGAAAAGAAGCTGTTTCGGTAAAAGTGGCAGATATAAACATCGTCGAGTTCACCTCCTTTTCCATCGGCAAAGCCTTTAAATTTTTTAAAGATTTAAAGCTTACCAAACAAGAAAACAATATTGCACGACGAATCGTAAAAGAAATTAGGGAAAGGTTAGGCTTTCTCACCAATGTTGGGCTGGAATATCTATCCCTGGATCGCACCTCAGCGACATTATCAGGAGGCGAAAGCCAACGTATCCGACTCGCAACGCAGATAGGCTCAAGCCTGATGGGTGTTTTGTATGTCCTGGATGAACCAAGCATTGGACTTCACCAACGAGATAATGATCGCTTATTGAAAACTCTTATTTCCCTGCGTGATTTAGGGAATACAGTCATCGTGGTTGAGCACGATGAAGCAACTATTCGCGCAGCAGACCATGTCGTTGATCTGGGACCCGGTGCAGGAGTTCATGGAGGCGAAATAACTTTTTCAGGGACACCAAAAGCACTCCTCAAAGATAAAGATTCTATTACCGGACAATACCTTTCAGGTAAAAAAGAAATTGCCATCCCAAGCCAAAGAAGAAAAGGTAACG
>JAKUOQ010000065.1 GCA_022450865.1 Nitrospinales bacterium
AGTGTATTTTGAAGAAACTAAAACGTGCTACGAACGTGTTACGTGTTTTTCGTGGTTTAAATTTTTATAAACCCTTGAAAAATGGTACGCCTGGTAGGATTCGAACCTACGACCTACGGATTAGAAGTCCGTTGCTCTATCCAGCTGAGCTACAGGCGCATGCATTAAATTCAGGGCAGACATCTTGCTCTAATTTTGAGAAGAATTTTTGTGTTCATGGAAAACAATTTTCACGTCGGATTCGCTAATGAATATTCTCAGCAATATTACATCAAGCTCTCTTTTCACTTTATTTCATTCCCATTCCAACGACCAAAAATTTACCGAGATATATAGCAAGTAAACATAGAGATATATTACCTAGAAGATTGAACCCAAACATCATGTGCTCACTTTGTTCTAAAAGCTTCATTGACTCATAACTAAATGTAGACATTGTAGTAAAAGTGCCCAGCACCCCAATGGTCAGACATATCCTGACCTCTTCGTTAAATACCCCTCGGTATTCAGACGCATACATTATCAGAGCCAATAAAAAACTACCGAGAAAATTGACTCCAAGAGTTCCAGCAGGGAAGGTGATAAAGCTACTTTGAATCAAATTGCTGAGCCAATAACGTAAAATTGCTCCGACAAAACCTCCGAATCCAACTAGTAACCAAATTGACATTAAATTATTTTATGATCTTTTCTGATTTTTCTTCGATCATGCGTAGTCGAGCTCCAGCTCTAGCGACACCCGCATAATCATTTCGGTTAGTAAAAGACTGGATGGCTTTTTTGGCGTAAAGGGCAGCCGTTTTATTATCATTTGTCTTATGAGCGATCCAAGCAATATTCATTTCCATCTGCGGTACTTCCTGATGCCTAGGATTTAGTTGAATTCCCTCTTTATAGGCAGCAATTGATTCATTATAGCGTCCTGTATTACCATATGCGTTCCCCAAACTCAAATATGCTTCAATATAATTTGGATTTTCCTTCAGGGCTTTTTTAAATGCCTCGATAGCATCTTCATGTTTGCCAGAGGTACCACTTTCAATTCCTAGTTGAAGATAGTCTTCTGCGTGCATGGGTTCTTCGTGGGTCGCCATACGCCAGAAAGTTGCCCCTATGACACCCAGAATAAATAATATGCCGATTAACTTCTTCATTGATTATTTTTTCTTTGAACAATGTATTCATGGTTGGTAGCGAAGCTTCCCTCAATTTGTGTCGCTTCGCCCGTTGACCAGGTTATTTCAATACTCGTGATGTTATCTGATTTTCCTAAGCCAAAATGTGCCAATGGTGCATCGTAAGAATGAAATCCGCCCCCGGTTTTTATTTCACGAAACTGATGCTTTTCCCCATTTAATCCATAGCGGATTATTATTTTACATCCCAGACAAAATCGGTTTCCCTTTTCATCTTGGAGTTTGAAAGTCACACTATTATTTTTAGACTCATGGTTAGTATACACTTTAAAAGGACCATACAAGGTATTCGTGATGATATCGAGGTCGCCATCGCGATCGATATCCAAATAGGTATAGGAGGAACTGTGGTCGTAATCATCTAGCCCAAATTTCTGTTCGGCTGATTTAAACGTTTGCCCCTTCTGATTATGAAAGAAATTATTGGCCGCAAATTCTTGAGTAATGGGTACACCATTAACCACATAAAGATCTTGCCATTGGTCGTTGTCTAGGTCTGCAAAGCGGGCGTTCCAACTCCACTCTGCTGTTGAGATTTGAGCTTGTTTGGAAACATCTTTAAAGGTGTGATCGATTTGACCCGACAAAAGCAAGTTGAACTGAGTTTGCATGGGAATTTCTTCATCAGTCGAAATTTTGAGATGTTGTGCTTCAAAGTATTTATTGCAAACCAAATTGTTGAGTATAAAAGGAGCAGAAATTTTTTCGCAGAGCGATTTATTTTTTCGAGTTGTTGCTACCAATACCATACGCATAACCATACATTCCTGAATTTGTTCTGGGTCTCCCAAAAACGAGCATTTTTCTGAGATATCTTGCTTTTCCGGATTCAACAGGGTTGCCAGTTTTATAAGTTGATAGCAGGAATTCTTGTCGAGGACACTTTTCCCAGATTCACAAAAATCGAGTCCCACATTTTTCATTGTGTCGCCAAAAATATTTGAGACGATATCCAGTCCACGTGACATTCCTATATTAGCCAGATAGATATCAGGAACTAAATCGTTATTAAAATCACCTGTGTCTATGCTCATGGTGTTCTGGGTTGTGATTGGAATGACTTTGTCTTGATGGCGTATTTTTTTAAAACCGCCTTTGTTTTTGCCGTGAAAGTAAGTGTCAGACACACGATAATCGTTCCCGATAACTAGGTCAGGCAAATTATCCAGGTTGAAATCTGAAAGTAGGGCGGAATGGGTTTGTCCTGGGATGCCTTCCATATTCTGAATCTTAAAATCCAAATTGCGATTCAAGACCAATTGGTCAGTGGCTTGTTTTATAGGTTTACGAGTCAGGATCCCCAAATAGTAATTTCCGTTAAGGATGTCGAGATAGCTATCCTGATCGATATCTGCAAAGGCCGAGGCGCTAGTGAGAAGAGCATCTCCATTGGGAACTTTTTTTACAGTAATTTCCCCTTCTACTGGGATAGGATTTAATACAACAAAATTGCCTTCGTTGAAAGTCGTCAGGAAAATATCTAGCCAGCCATCATTATTCAAATCAACAAGTGCAATATTAATCGCCTGCTTATCCTTGAGTTGAGTGATATTGCTAAAAGCTTTTTTAAATTTTTTTCCATACAAATTCTGGTAGAGCTCGAATCCATTATCTGTGGCAATGGCAAAGTCTGTCCATCCATCTTGATTAAAATCCCCCGAAGCAATACCCCGCCCGAAAAATAAGGGATCCAGAAAAACCTTCGGGGTCAGGGCATTAGAATACGTGATTCCTATGTCTGTACCCTTTTGAAGAGTAAAGGGTTTGCCTTCTTGTGAGTTTCGCTGTTCATGTTGTAACGCTTGAACCGTGATGTTTTCCTGTTTAAAAATAATAGGAGGCGCATACCGGTTCATCGGGGTCAGCGAAAAGTCGTTTGTAGGAGAAGATGCTTTTTTAATGGAAGTTTTGCCAACGACTTGGCTGTATTGTTGCAACCATTGAATATGACGATACTCAATGAATCCATTGGATATATAACCCAGGCCCACACCAATTGCGAAGACAATAACAAATAGTTTTATGGCCAGAGAAACCGAAAACGTGCGTGCCACAATCATTGCGGAGTAGATGCTGAAAGTTCCCAGAGTGAACAGCATTGTGCTGACGAAAGCTGGTGCCAATCCCGACATCATCAATGTCTGTGCCAACATTAAATCGAAAGCTATTGGTAATGGCATGAATGTTCCCATGAAAGAGATCAGGCTCAAGTTAGCTAGGTTGATGGGCACACCAATTAACTTATCGAAACTCCATGCATGGCTTGCTACGGCCCCTAAGACACCGGCTAAGAGCATGAGAGGGGCGGTTCTAATAAAAATGTATTGCAGTCCTTTTAGATAATCAACAGTAACGCCTTTTAAGGCTTCTGACCAGGACTCGCTAGAAATATCGCAAGACGTGTCGACCTCGCAAACAGAATTTTCTGGAGGGAGCCTTTTTTTGTCGGATATCAGAGGGACAATAAGAAGAATCAGCACAAAGGTTGCTAGCAGTTTTATCAAAGCCATATAAAAGGGAAAAATGGAAAAAAGCATAGTCAATACGATGATGTTTAATGTGGGCGAGCTGAACATGACTGCTAATGCCATTTCCATTTTACTGCCGGCCTCATACATTCCTTTGGCTATTGGTGCTACGCAGTTGACGCAAACACCAAGTGGTGTGCCCACAAACATTCCCATAAAGCTGTTACGAAAGCGTTTATCGGAGGGTTGTCTTGGGGTGTATTTTAATAGGGTAAAAAAACCTGCGGCAATAACCAGTCCAAATGCCATGCCGCGCCAATTGGTTTGGTACCAGTTTAGGGTGGTGGTCATTACGCGTGTAAGAAAGTCAGCATTTCGCGATGCATGGAAATGGGCTTCGTTTGTGAGAGGATCTTCAAAGGCTTCAGTCCCAGAAAGAGCAGCCTTAGTACCCAAAGCAGGATAACGGGAGACTAGCCAGAAACTGCAGGCAACACAAACAAGGAAAATAATAAGGATCGTAAACCTTCGATTACCAGACATTGTATTTATTTTGGGAAAACGAAATGAATTATAGCCATTATATTTTTACCTTAAAATAGGCTAGAAGGGGAAACCAATTTTTGCTCCTTGTCTACAAGAACACCTATTGGTAGAATCCGTGCCATTGAAAAACCTTTTTAACAGGTTTTCCAATTATATTCCGGTTATAATATACTCGTTTGTTTCCCGCCAAAGAGCAAGAAAGAGGAGAGAAAATTTGTCAGAAGTCGAAACCCCTTCCAATTTTATTCAGAATAAAATTGATCAAGAATTAAAATCCGCGAAGTTTACCGTCCATACACGTTTTCCTCCAGAGCCTAATGGACATCTGCATATTGGGCACGCAAAATCTATTTGTCTTAATTTTGGATTGGCGAATAAATTTTCAGGAATATGTAATTTGAGGTTTGATGACACCAACCCAAGCAAAGAAGACATAAAATATGTCAAAGCCATTCAGGAAGATATTAAATGGCTTGGATTCGACTGGGGTGATCAGATTTTTTACGCATCTGACTATTTCAATCAGCTATTTGAATTTGCAATACAGTTGATCAATAAGGGCAAGGCTTATGTTGATGACTTGACTCCAGAACAAATACGGAAATACCGTGGGACGCTTTCAGAGCCAGGGGAAAATAGTCCTTATCGAGATCGAACCGTTGAAGAGAATTTAGAATTATTCCAAAAAATGAAGGCGGGGGAGTTTGCAGAAGGAGAAAAAGTTCTACGCGCCAAAATTGATATGAGTTTGGGCAATTTGAATATGCGCGATCCCGTGCTTTATCGAATTTTAAAAGCAACACATCATAGGACAGGAAACAAGTGGTGCGTTTACCCGATGTATGATTTTACTCACGGGCAATCAGATTCGATTGAAAAGATAACTCACTCCCTCTGCACTCTAGAATTTGAAGACCATCGGCCTCTATATAACTGGTTTCTGGATGAGCTCGAGATTTACCATCCTCAGCAAATCGAATTTGCCCGCTTGAGTCTCAACTACACAATTCTAAGCAAAAGGAAACTCTTGCAACTCGTTGAAGAGGGTCATGTTGGTGATTGGGACGATCCGCGTATGCCTACCCTTTCGGGAATGCGTAGACGAGGCTATCCTCCTGAAGCAATCCGAGAATTTTGTGAGCGCATTGGAATTTCAAAAAGTAATAGCACCGTTGATTTTGCTTTACTGGAACATTGCGTCCGGGAAAACCTGAACCAAACTGCTACCCGGGTAATGGCTGTTTTGCGCCCACTAAAAGTTGTTTTGATGAATTATCCAGAAGGTCAAGTTGAAGAGATGGATGCTGTGAACAATCCTGAAGACCCAGATGCAGGAACCCGCAAGATGCCTTTTTCCCGGATTGTTTATATTGAGCAAGAGGACTTTATGGAGGATCCTCCTAAAAAATTTTTCCGGCTTGGTCCTGGTCGTGAAGTTCGCCTCAAACACGCTTATGTAATAAAATGCGAAGAGGTAATCAAAAATGATTTGGGAGAGATCGTCGAATTACGTTGTACTTACGATCCAGAAACACGCAGTGGTTCGACTCAAGATGGACGTAAAGTGAAAGGTACCCTGCATTGGGTCTCGGCGGATCATGCACATAAAGCGGAGGTGAGGTTGTTTAGCCACCTCTTTAAGCATGCAAACCCGGCAGATGAAAAAGAATGCCCTGACCTGAAAGCAAGTTTGAATCCGGACTCTCTGGAAATAATTGAAGAGGCACTTTTAGAGCCATCTTTAAAAAATGCAAAAGGCAGTTATCAGTTTTTGAGGCTGGGTTATTTTTGTGTGGACAGTAAAAAATCTTCTTACGGCTCACAAGTATTTAACAGGGTCGTAACTCTCCGAGATACCTGGGCAAAAATTATAAAGAAATGAGTCTGCCGATAACAGAAAACGGTGATTTATAATTGATGTTATAGCCTTATTTTAATACAGATTCTTTATTGTCTTGGATAGGCCTCCTAAAACGTTTTTATTAAGAAATTAAAGTCCATAAATTATCACCTTTTTGTCAATAATTTATTGCTTTTCAATTCTTTATCCTTATTCGCATATTTGTTCTATGGTTTTCGGTAAAACTTTATTCCTGAGATTTTGTAAGTGCTGAAAAGTATGGAGTTAAAATTCATCATTTGTTTTGACAGGTTTTTGCAATTGTGTTAAAAATCCTCAAGTCTTATGTTGTAAATAAGGAGTTACATGGAAGTTAGAGTAAGCCGAGATGTGTTCTTAAAAGCCGTCCAAAAAGTTCAGGGAATAGTCGAACCAAAAGGAGCGATGCCTATTCTCTCCCACCTGCACCTTTCAGCAGTTGAAAAAGATAGTATTTTTATCCGCGCTACGGATTTAGAGATAGGAACTTTGGGAAGCTACCCTGCCAACGTCACAGCTGAGGGTGCGGTGGCCCTAAATGCTCGAAAGTTGTTTGATATTATTCGGGAGTTACCGAATGAAGAAATCTACATTAAAAAAGAAGAAAATAATTGGATCACATTGAAATGTGGGAAATCCAAGTTCCGTCTCCCTGGTTTACCGCCTCAGGATTACCCTCCAATGCCTGAATACAGTGACAAAGTTGTTATAGAATTTGATAGTAATATTCTAAAAGAAATGATCCGCAAAACTTTTTTCTCCGTATCACCAGACGAATCAAGGCAGGCATTGAATGGTTTATTATTGGAAACTGAAGGAAGTAACGCAACCCTTGTAGGGACAGACGGGCATAGATTAGCTGTGATCAGTCGTCCGGTC
>JAKUOQ010000066.1 GCA_022450865.1 Nitrospinales bacterium
TCGACCAACAAGGCAAAGTGAAACTCAGCAGAAAAGAAGCCTTAAAAGACGGAATAGAAGCGACAGCCCCTGCTGCGTCCTGATATAAAAACTATTCAACAGGAGAGGCTCAACAGTCTCTCCTGTTTTTTTCTTTTCCAAGGTCCTAAATTTAAAAGCTCCCCGTAAGATCTCCTCAGGACACGCAACCTCAAAGAAAAATAACTGCCAATTATTAATACCAAAACTACTTCTTGCCGTAAACCTATATAAATAGTTCTGGGTATTTTTTATTTAAAATATCGAAACAGTTTGTTATTATAACAACCCAATATTTTTTATTTGTGTACTTCATTTAAGGGAAATACGTTAATGAAAATCTCACTTGCCAGCGCAATGGGAACCTGTTTTGGAGTTCAGGACGCCATCAATCTTGCCATGTCTCCCGAATTCAATAACGAATTAACTATTGTGGGCCAACTGGTTCACAATCCACAAGTCAGTCAATCCTTAAAGCAAAATGGTGTTTCTCTGGTACCAGGAATCGAAGATATTAATAAAATCAAAACAAAAAAAGTAATGATCACTGCCCATGGCGCAGCAGAAAAAACAAAAAAGCAACTCCATGATGCAGGTTTCATTGTTTATGATGCCAGTTGTCCTTTGGTAATGCGTGTTCATCAAACAATAAAATCACTAGTAGCTAAAGGATATTTCCCTGTGGTGATAGGGCAAAAAGACCATGTGGAAGTTAAAGGAATCGTGGGCGACTTGGATGACTATTTAGTCATTAACTGTGAAGAGGATTTCACCAAAATTAAAGCGTCTAAAAATCGTAACCTGGGAATAGTCACCCAAACAACCCAACAAAGGGATAAAGTAGAAGCACTGGTTGCAAAAATTCGCACTCTGGACTATGTGGATGATGTTGCATTTGTAAACACAATTTGTCAACCCACACATGACCGACAATTAGCTGTTCACGAATTAGCAGATCAAGTGGATCTTATGATTGTTATTGGTGGTTATAACTCATCTAACACCAAAAAACTGCTACATGTCTGTAAAGAAAAAGGGGTAGAGGCTCATCATATCGAATCTTTTGACCAATTGAATGATGACTGGTTCATAAACAAAAAACATGTAGGAATAACTGCTGGCACAAGCACTCCCGAAAATGTTATTAATGAGGTGCATATACAAATTTTGAAAATTGCCAAAGAGATAGAAGGCCAGACTTCTCTCGCCTCTTGAAAAAACTTCCAAATCTGATTACAGAAAACTCTTACCACCACGCTACCCATCCCATTAATCTATTTCCCTTTAACAACTGAGCTGCTATAAATACAGAAACGTTAAAAGGTTTTCATAAAATGGACGATTGGGCCTACTGCCACCAAACACTTCCAAAAGTAAGTAGAACCTTTGCCTTGAATATCAAAGTATTACAAGGGGAACTACACCGCAGCATATTAATTGCCTACTTGTTTTGTCGAACCGTCGATACTATTGAGGACGCAGCAGAACTGGATCCAAAAATTAAAATCAAGCTACTATTGGAATTTTCAAGATTAATAGAGGATCCTGATTATCGCCAAGGTCATCTAGACTCTTGGGTAAGTGATTGTGCAGTTGTTGACGGAAGTGCAAATGATTTGGATCTACTAAAAAATATAAAACGTGTTTTTAATATTTTTGATTCGCTTAAAGAAAATCACCAGAATCAAATCATTCCCTCTGTTTCAAAGATGACAAAAGGAATGGCGCATTTCCAAAACCGTTTTCAGTTTGAGAAAATCACACCTCTTGAAGACGAAAAGGATTTGGAAGAATATTGTTACTTTGTAGCAGGCGTTGTGGGCGAAATGTTGTGCAATCTTTTTTTACAAAAGCTCATCTCACTTCCCGAATCAGCAAAAGCCATAATGAAAGAGAATGCTGTCTCATTTGGACTTGGGCTACAAATGACTAACATTTCCAAGGACGTAATGGCAGACCGTGATCGAGGCTGGTCCTACATCCCAAAAAGCTTGATTGCCGCCAATGGTCTTACCCTTGACGAATTTCATTCAGGCAAATCGATGGAGAAAAATCTGCAAATACTCGAAAACCTGCTTTACAAAACTAACGGGCATTTGCAAGATGCTTTAAAGTTCACCCTAGCAATTCCAAGAACCGAGGTATCTTTGCGCCTATTTTGTATATGGCCTCTATGGATGGCCATGAATACAGTAGCCGTTCTTCATAACAATCCGGCGTTGTTAAGTTCTAGTGCCCCTGTTAAAATTTCACGAAGTCAGGTCAAAAGAATTTTATTCGTAACTCCGTTGATTACATGGTCCAATTCTTTGCTTAAATTTTCGTTCAACAATATCCTTAGAGGGGGAAAGTTTAAAAGTTATCCAGAATTTGACCTCAAAAACCTGCATCAAAGATTGGATAAAATTCAAATGGAGCAAACTTCCTATAACATTCAAAACACATAACTATGCCTAATAAAGAAAAATTCATCGATAATCAAGACGGTACGATAACCGATTCTACAACCGAACTAATGTGGATGCAGGAAGATGCCTGGCAAAAGGAAGCAAAATGGTTCACCTGGGATGAAGCTATAGAATTGGCAAATTACTTCAATGGCATTAAATTAGGAGGGTTTCAGGATTGGCGACTTCCTACTGAAGATGAGATACAAACCATTTACCACGAAAAAGCCACCAATCTGGATAAATATGGAAAAGAAAATCATTTATTGTCGGCATTTCCTTCTGGGGGATTAACAACCGTCTGGCTGAAAGGTGAATCTGGCCACGAAGGAACCTTATTTGACTTTAAAAATGGAGAGTTTAGACCCATGTATAAAAGTAAGAGTGGCCGAATGACCGTTCGCTTAGTCCGAGGGGAAATGTTGAAATAAATCAACTTGTTTCACACAAAAATTACTTTTAATCCAATACACTATCTAAACAATAATTTCCGGGGGTTGAAATTGAATAAAAAACGTTTGACTATAATTGCAGGAGGGCTTTGGTGCATTATTGGTCTTATTCTCATTATCCGCGGATTGAGTTTATATCAACTCGCGGAAATGGAGCAACACGCTACTAAAATAGCGATCACCATTTCTGGAATCGTTGCAGGGTTGATCGGTCTGATAAAAGGAAAATTTGTATTAAGCAAAACAGCGCATCGAAATAAAAACCGCATTTACAATTTAGACGATCCAGTAGGCCTGCATGATATATTTTCCAAGCCCTTTTATTTTTTGATTCCCATGATGATGGGACTAGGAGTACTGCTTCGATCTTATAACGAATACCTTGGAGGATATATAGTTGTTGCAGCTATTTATTGTGGAATAGGTATGGCATTAATTGTTTCTAGCCGAGTTTACTGGTTTACAGAGCCCCAAATTCGGAAATCCGAAAACCCTTAAATAATAAATTCAACAATGAAAAATTTCTTTCTCACTCTGCATGCGATTTCAATGTGTCTGGTAATTGGTACTCTGTTTCTACAATCCCTCACTGTAGTTTTTCGATTGCGCCTGAAATCTGCAGAAGAAGCGATGGGACTTGAGAAAACTCAGTCCCGTATTCATAAGTTCATCTACTATCCCATACTTGGGGTCACCCTGATATCTGGAATCGTCCTGGCCGTAAAAACAGGGGCATTTTCTGAAGGCCAATGGCTGCACTTAAAATTGGCTCTCCTGGTGATCTTGATTGCACTGGGTGTTCAAAATGGAAAGCAGATTAAAAAAGCTGTTCTACCAAAAAAATATGCGATGATGGTTCATATCGCCATCTTCATTGTAGGGGCCTGGATGATTTATCTGGCTACCATCAAACCTTTTTAAATGGATATTCTGTTCACACTTGTTGCAAGCGTCGTTTTGATCATCGGCTTTCTCGTAGTCTGCCGGGTTGCAGACGAAGAGGAAGATGAAGAGGAATCTAGCGATGGCACCGACAACCCCTGAACCAGCCACCCAAAAAGCTTTCAAACGACTAGAAAGACAAGCATCAAGTTGTCGGATTTGTCCTGCCCTTGCCGACCAACCTGCAGTATTGAGTTCGGCCAACGGTAATCTAAACGCCAAAATCGTTTTCGTTGCAGAAGCTCCCGGTCGCTTTGGTGCGGGTCGCACCGGAGTACCTTTTCACGGCGACAAATCTGGGGACAACTTTGAAACTCTACTAAAATATATTGGCTTAACCCGATCGGATGTATTTATCACCAACGCCGCATTATGCAATCCGCTTGCAAACGGAAATAACCGGCGACCAAAAATAAGCGAGGTCAAAAACTGCTCACCTTTTTTAAAAACAATACTGGATCTCATTCGTCCTGAAATTGTCGTTACATTAGGTTCTGTTGGCCTACAGGCACTCAACCTCCTATTGGGAACAAAGTATCAACTTAAAAATAAGGTAGCCCAACGCCTCTCCACTCCCAACTTCATCCTCTTCCCTCTTTACCACCCAAGCCCGCGCGTCACTAACTGGATGCGTCCTCTTGCCCAACAAAAAAAAGATTTCAAAAAAATCCCATGGAGCACCTCCACCAGTAAATGAGTAATCCTTTTGGAGGGTTTAAATTTTTTGGGTTGTGCACAAAAAGCTACCTAATTTTTATCCTCGTAGAGATTGACAAAGGTAAGTGGAGATTTTATATGTTGATAACGAACAGGAGGTAAACCATGTATTACAACAATAACTTTCCCGAGTCTTTTTTTAGAAAAGGTCACAGTACCCTTACCTGGGGAACGGTTCTTTTAGGCAGTGTCTTGTTCTTTCTAGCCATTTTTATTTTTGCCTATCCAGCATTGATTGCTTACTTCATCGCTGCAATTATCTTATTTGCTGGTTTATTTACACTTGCAATTGGTTGGAAACTTTGGCAATTTCGAAACGCAATCAACAAACTTGACAGATTAGAAGGTGAACCTTTTCACAATAGGTCATCTGGGACCGATCACAGCCGTTTCACCTATATAAGATGGTGAGGAATGAAATTTAGTCGTATTGCTGGTATTGAAAAGGACTGGAGCCGAATAACGCTTGGTTGTTGGCAAATCGCGCCCAGCGATGGCTGGGGAGATATTTGTTCTCCCAAAGAAGCAGAAAAGGTAGTACATACTGCACTTGATCACGAAATCACCGCCTTCGATACCGCAGAAGGTTATGGAGACGGTGAATCAGAACGGCGTCTCGGAAAAGCTTTGGGGTCACAAAAAGAATCAGTCATCATTATCTCAAAAATATGGCCTGAATCTGATCAAACACTCAAGGATTACCAGAAAGCCCTCAACAATTCTCTCAAAGCTTTGAACAGAGATTACGTTGATCTGTATCTAATGCATTGGCCAGGAAATTATTTTAACAGTTACGAAAAAAGTGCCCGGCTCATAGAATATATGCTGGCCCTCAAGCAAAGCGGTAAAACAACAACCATAGGTCTTTCAAATTTTAAGGCTGATGATTTGGAGTTACTTGGAGACAGTATTAAAGAATTTTCTCTCAACGAAGTTCCTTACAGCTTGTTGGACAGAAGTTACGAAGGAAAAACTCGAGATCTATCCAAGAAAAATGATATGCAGTACATGGCTTTTTCACCAACAGCGCAAGGACTTCTCGCTCGCACATTGAATGATGAGGACCTAAACCTTCCAACTCGGAGGACGGGCCACCTCTTCCAACCTTCAATCTACCCTGAAGCAAAAAAGGTTTGGGAAACTGTACGCATGATCGCTAACGAATTAGATTGCAATCCGATTGAGGTTGCCACTGCCTGGGTACTTCAACAAGAAAATATTTTTACCGCTATCATTGGTTCGCGCAAACCTCAACAAGTAACTGAGTTTGCCCCGGCAGGAAACATGAAATTAAGTCAGGATCATCTCTCCCGCCTAACAGAGGCCAGTAACGCCTTTCCAGCTGTCAAGCTTTAGAAATACTCATTTCTTCCTTTCCCTATTTCCCCTAAACCATTATGATAAAGTAATGAACGATGACGAAAAATGGGAAGAACCACTCGAAGATAATGGCCTGACCTTAGGGCCTGAAGAAACTCTACAACATGAAATAGAAAAATCTAAATCACTCAAGGTTGATCGTCTGCGGCTTAGAGATGAAATTGCACAGCTCAAAGCACAAAATAAAGACCTGAAAGAAAAGAACCAACAGCTCCATCAAAGAATCAAGGCTTTGAATAATGACGTTTCTTCGTCAGGAACCCCTCGAAATAGTCCTACCCTCCAAATAAGTTTCTGGGGTCCATTTCTTTTTGTAATTTTAGTACTTTTGAGTCTTCTTTCATTTTTGCGCAACTAACAACACTTGTTGGATATTTGGGTAGTTTTTTGTTAAGATACTAATAACTATAGAGATAATAGAATCGTTTATCTCTATTTTTCCATTCAATTAGATACGCCCTATAACCGGCGGATAAGATAGCTGCAACCTAAAAAATATCAACCCTTGTATTGAGAGGAAAACCAAATGTGGGTATATGAATTTTTTCATGTGATCATCGGAATTTTGTGGATAGGCTTGTTATATTTCTTCAATCTGGTTCAAGTACAATCCATGCCTAAAATGGTTGAAGCAGGGGCGGCAAAACCCTATACGCAGATTATTCTTCCAAAAGCTTTGTTTCTTTTTCGCCACGCTGCCTTGTGGACAGTTATCACAGGAATCGCATATTACATGGCGGGTCGTGGAGTTGTGCAAGGAATCCCC
>JAKUOQ010000067.1 GCA_022450865.1 Nitrospinales bacterium
ATTTTCTTTTTCAGATAACACCTTTCTATATTGAATTGGTATTTTACTACCATTAAATCCTTTCAATAAAACCACCAAGGCATCTATTTCATCAGGTGCAAGATGAAAATTAGGCATTTTATCTAATACCCGCTCTGTTCTAAAACTGTCCGGTTTTGCCAGTTTTTTTCGGGCCCAAGCTTCCCAAGTATGAGGAATATGAGAGTCACCAAATTCCAATTCTGCTATCATTTTCCGTCCAAAAGAGGATAACTCGGGAGCGATTCTGCCCACAGTTTCCATTCCTTTTATGTCATGACATGCAAAACAGCCACGGCTGCGAATCACTTTCTCTCCATGTTTGATCAAGGTTGGGTCTTTAAGTTTTGCCTCGAGCCCAGGAATCACCTCTTTTTCACCAAACTGCATTAGGTATGTTGCGATATCAGTAGATTCGCTTTTACTAAGACGCAAGTCTGGCATTTTACTCGTTGGATTATAGGTATGGGGTCCACCTATCCAGGTTACCAACCAATCGGCATTAACTTTCTGGGCAATATTACTCAGGTCCGGAGCGTGATTTTCACCTTTTCCATTTAAAGTATGGCAGGCCTGACACCCCACAGTTTTAAATAATTTTTCACCTTTCTCCGCATCACCCTCCTCGAAGGTTCTATTTAATTTATATTCTTTATCTGAAACATCGAGTAGATAAGCCGTGACGCCTTGCAGGTCATGCTCATTAAAACCAAACTCTGGCATTTTCGTTTTGGGCAAATAATCTTTGGGTCTTTTAATCCAGCGATAAAGCCAACTTGCATCTACTTTTGAACCAATGCGCAACAATGCGGGTCCCACTTTTCCCTGTTTGGAATACCCATCAGCAAGGTGACAACCGTGGCACCCCAACTTTATGAATAAGTTTTTCCCTTTTGAGAGAATTGGAGCGCCCTCTAGATTAACCACTTCGGCATGGCAATTTCTACATGTGGCTTGCTGAAAATTGCCCTTCAAAATAGGTTCATTAACTTCCAAGGTTTGGTCCGTCTCATGGTGGGAGCCGTGAGCATGCTCAGCAGGTGCAGTAGCTGAGCCTTGACCCAAATGACACCATGTACAACCTGTTCTCTCAGGAGGATGCTTTTTAATTAGAATATCTAAATCAGGATGAGTCTTTAACGGATGCTTAAAGTCTTTATAGTTTTCATCCTGATAAGAAATATGGCAAGTCATACATCGGTCTACCCGGTATATTATCTCCTTGAAACTATTTACTCCGAAACCCGGTATTACGGTTTGCAGGATTTCAGCCGGTCTCCAGAAAAAGGGAAACGGCTTATAGTAATCCATTGAGAATTCTAGTTGACCTTGTTTTCGCGTTAAATCAGCCAGTTCTTTTTCTAAACTAATCTGATCAGCTTTTACCTTTATAAGCCTATTTTCTGCTTCCTCTAATATTTTTTGCTTTTGCGCTATTACCGGATCAAATCCTTTTACCTTGTCTTCAAGAGAATGCAATGTAGCTTTTTGCACATCATAATTCTCTCCCTCGTGCATTGCCTTTTTATAGTAGTAATAGGCCTCATCTACTCTGCTACCCGCAAACTTCTTTTTTTCTTTTTGTTCATCTAGGGCAATTTGCTTTAAGCGAACCTCTTCTACTAAGGCGAGATACGAATCATCATCACCAAGTTCATTTTCTTTTTTCGTAAGGCTTTTACTGATTGTTTGTTCCGCATCTTTAATTTCTTTATCTATTGCTTTCCACTCTGTCTCAGCTATAGCATATTGATTTTTAAAGAAAGTCTCCTGATAGAGTTTATATCCACGACGGCTGTACTCATCATCCCAAAAGGCCCAAAGGGTGACCACAAGAGTTGCGCCCGCTATAAGAAAAAAAAGGAAACTATACGAGGTATGCTCGTCAAATTCCCCTTCTTTAAAATCAGGTTTAGTTTTTTCTTCAGCTTTTTCTTCTTCAGCCAATTTTTTTCTCTATATTTAGTTATTCAATATTACTTCTCTAAACACTAATCCACGGAGTAACCATAATATATTTAATATTAAAACCTATTCTCAGAACAATCTTAATGACAATTCCAACCATAATGAGTGCTAATTGAATTTTTAGAAACATTCGTAGAAAGCCAACCGACTTAATAGCTTTTCTCTCCATAAAAAAATACACACCTGTTCCTACACCAAAATACGCAAGAAGCACCCCTCCACCGAAAATAGCAGACCAGGTGTAGTCTCTAAAACCAAACGCATAAGGGAGATCAACATTGACGAGAGCCACAACTTTATGCGGATCCCAATATTGCCATGGCATAAATAGGTTCCACCCAGGCCCCCTAAGAAAAACTCCCATGATGATTAGTGCAATCCATAAAACTAGAAAACCAAAACTGTAAACCCAGATGGCTACTTTTCTTTCATGATAAGTATAGTAACCATTCCCTTTTGGATTTACATCGAGATACGGAATCAACATAAGTCCAACGATAATTAAAACAGGCGCTACAACCCCCGCGAACCAAGGATCAAAATAAACCAATATGTCCTGAAGCCCCAGAAAATACCAAGGTGCTTTTGATGGGTTTGGGGTTTTAGTAGGGTTGGCCGCTTCTTCAAGCGGTGCATCAATAACAATAGACCAGACTGTGAGGGCAATTATTACAACCAACGCACAAAGAAATTCCAAGCGCACCAAATAAGGCCAGACATGTAGCTTTTCTGGAACTTCTTCTATCTTTTTTTTTGGTGTTGCAGCCTCAGCCATAATTAATTTCCTTGGATTAAGTCAAATATTCTTACAGAGGACCTGATATTCCGCCGTCCTTACGAATTCTCCAAAAATGGACAATCATCAGGGCCCCGGCAATAAGCGGTATAAATATACAATGCAAAACATAAAACCTTAAAAGAGCTGGAGGCCCAACCAAACTACCCCCTATAAGTAAAGCCCTTGCATCATACCTAGGTGTAACGCCCACAAATTCGGCAAAAGGGCCCTCATTCCCAAGAAAAGGCGTCGCTCTTGCCATATTGGTTCCAACGGTAACTGCCCACATAGCCAATTGATCCCAGGGAAGAAGGTAGCCTGTGAAACTCAGCAACAGGGTAAAAGTTACGAGGAAAACACCAATGACCCAATTGAATTCACGTGGAGGTTTATAGGATCCTGTCAAAAAGACCCGGAACATATGCAACCAAACCGTTATGACCATGGCATGCGCTGCCCACCGATGCATATTTCTCATTAACATTCCAAAGGGAACATCGTACTGCAGGTACTTCATATCGTAATATGCATATTCCCCAACCGGTCGGTAATAGAACATCAATATGACACCGGTTACCACGGTTGATAAAAATAGTAGAAAAGTAATACCACCCATGCACCATGTGAATTTGATTCTAAGCGCATGACGATGCATTTTCACAGGATGTAGGTGCAGCCAAACATTACTGGCTATCTGTAGAACACGGTTCCTCGGAGTATCAGCATACCCATGCCTGAAAGATGAGGTCCAAAGCTGAGATTCAGTGATTTCTTTAGCTATCTCACTAAATATTTTTCCACTTTTTATTTTATCCATCAATTCCGCAATGCTCGGAATCTGGGGTGCCTTGTTTGCCAAAAATCAATCCTCCATTAATAATGGATGTTTGAACTAATTAGAAAAAGTTCAGAAGTTAAACCAGAAGTTTTGAACCTGGTTGTCCCCATTGACCTTTTTCATAAAGAAACTTTTTACTTTTATCAACGATTATCTGTCCATCGGGGGCTAATGAAATTTTCAGGCGTTCCAAAGGTCGAGGCGCCGGTCCCTCAAAATTAATTCCATCTTGAGTAAAACCACTACCATGACAGGGACATTTGTATTTACGTTCCGTATTAAGCCATCTAGGGGTACAACCTAGATGAGTACATAATCCGAAAATAACATAAATCCCTTCTTCATCGCGAACAATCCAGACTCGCTGATCTTTAATATATTTTGTGCTGACAGCGCCTACGGTATAGTCACTAGGATAACCCGCCTTAAAAATTGGAGAGGGCTCGAAAAGAACTCGGGGGAATAAGAGTCTTGCGAAATATAGAGATGATAGACCTAAAGCTGCCATGAAACTTCCCCATCCAGCTAAAGAGAAAAAATCACGTCGTGACCAAATAGTATCTATCTCTGCTTCTTTTTTATCTTTATCTTTTGCCTCAGCCATATAGATTCTCTTAAATCCAAATATTATAAGGGTTCAATACTATCTTAACAGTTAAAAGAAAGACGCAAAAGTACTGTCAAAGTGTTGGTTTTTAACATAATTAAAATATCGAGTCAAGATAAGAAGTATTCCGGAATTTGCCACTAAATTTATCCAGATTTTATAGCCTTTAAGCAGGTCCGGGCAGCCTCACAAAGTGCTTGAAAACGTGTACCTTGAATGCTACTAGAGTTTGCAAGATTTGCAACAGTAACGCCCTTTTTAATCATTAATAAAATCATAGGAATTAGCTCTCCTGCCTCCTTGGATATAATTTGTGCGCCCACTACTAATTTAGACCGTTTATCCGCTACTATTTTAAACGTTTCTGACTCTAAATCAACAAATCTAACATCATCATTAATTCCTTCAATTGGATGAAAACCCTGGCCTAGGGCAGATTTCATAGAACAACCTACATAGCCTACGTTTTGCACCAATTTGCTCAACATTGGAACCCACTCAGGATTAAACTTTCGTTTTTTACCCATTGAATTTTCTGCCGCCACCTTCCCTTGTTCTTGCGACACCGAATCTGCAACCCATTTACCAGCAATACTTCCCACTCCATAAACACCTGGGATACTCGACATCATAAGATCATCAACAAGAATTTCGCCTTTACTACCAAGACGGGCCCCCAGACTTTCGGCAATCTTATTTTGTTCTATCCCCTTCCTCTGATCTACCATAACTATCAAATTGGTGGTGAATTTGATCCCTGTTTCAAGGGTGATCTCCAAATCTTTTCCGTTTTTAAAAAATGAAATAATTTTTTTATTACCTAAATATTTTATCTTTCTGCTTTTTAATTGTGCTTCAATTTTCGAATTAAATTCAGCGTCCATTTCAGGAAAAATCTCGGCTGAATCGGTGCACATAAATACCTTACACCCAAGCACTTGAAATCCAATAGCAGCTTCGCTGCCCCATTTACCAGAACCCACGATCAAGACTTTTTCAGGTAATATTTTTAACTGTAAAATTTCATCGATAGAAATAATTATGTTTTCTTCGCGAGGCAAGGTCGCAGAAAATGAGGGTTCAGAACCGCAGGCTAAAATGAGTGATCCTCCTTTAACCAACTGACTATCGTTTTCACCCTCAATTAATATTTCATTTTGGCTCGCCAGGCTTCCCATTCCTTGTTTCAAAACAATACCTGCTGAGTTAAGTTTGGCCTCTAGGTCTTCACAAAAATTTTCTGCCAACATTTTTTTATTAGATAAGTGTTCCTCCCATATAATCGGTTCTTTCCCGTTTTCATAACTACCTTCAGGAAGCAAAACATTTCTTCTTAAAAAACCTTTTTTTCCTAGTACTTCTTTTTCTATAAGACAGACCTTGGCCCCCAAATCAGCTGCTTTTAAAGCCGCTCTCGTGCCTGAAATTCCTCCCCCCAAAACCACCACATCAAATCCTGTCATTGGAATATCTTCTCTGAATTATAAAATTAGTATAGAAAGGATAGTTTATACCATCCGACAAACTTCAGAACAAATTAGTAAAGGAAACAAGTCCTACTAAAACCAGACCTATAGAAGAGATTACAGCATGTAGGGTAATATTCAATCGCCTGCTTAGTGGAACAATTAAAAGAAGGTAGCAAAATACCGAATAATTTAGAATTGAATTTTGATTATCGAGATGTTTTAAAATGAGAAATACCGAGAAGCTTACCATTATTCCACCATAAACTATGCGGTGGAGTTGATATCTTTTTTTGCGATTATCGCTCGGCAGCATACTGACGCCAACCATAACATTTGTGATGGTTAACAAAAATGTAAAAAAAATGGTTAGGAAACTGGGAGAAGAAAATAGTCCCTCAAGGGTCGTAGGTGGCATTGATTAAGACAGTAAAATTACGCATTGGTATAAAAATATCAAAAGTCTGCACCGTAGGTGATGTTTTCTCTTGTTTATTGGCCATTATCTTAATCTATTAATTGGGAGTTAATTAAGAAATAAGTGGTGCCGATGGGGAGAGTCGAACTCCCACGGATTGCTCCATACGCCCCTCAAGCGCACGTGTCTACCAGTTCCACCACATCGGCAGGTTTTATTTCGAAGGGTTGCCAGTTGAGGTAGGAGACCCCTGTTTCTGAACAGGTTCTTCCACTCCCTGAATCAAAGAACTAGATTTCTTTTTTGTTGAGAAAACGGCAAGGGTTAAAGATGTAACCATAAATAAAATTGCGATTCCGGTCGTTAATTTGGTGAGAAAATTACCTGCTCCACTGCTGCCAAACATGGTCTGGCTACTCCCAGCACCTAATCCAGAACCCATTGCAGCACCTTTTCCTGCCTGCAACAGGACTGTTAAAATTAAAGACAAAGCGGCAATAACATGTATTACGTTAATTATAGTATCCATAGTTTTTTAAACAAATCTCTCTAGTTAAATCAAATT
>JAKUOQ010000068.1 GCA_022450865.1 Nitrospinales bacterium
TGCATCTGCAATATCGTCCTGAGCAGATAACAAATGCATAAAATCCTTTTTGTCGACTGGAAGGAAAACTGTTTGCCTCATATGGGTGCGAATATCATCCTTGATCATGTCTGCTTCGTGCTCTAATTTCACAATCAATTCTGAGATTTGTGCAACCTCCTCATAATCTCCTTTTTCCAGTGCCTTGAAAAGTGGATCAATTTGATCAACACATGCTCGAACCTTATCCATATGACTCCCCAATGGCTTGAAAGGGGATTTCGAAAACATCGACAAGATGGATCTCATTTACACCTCAAATTTAAAAAGAAAAGCGAGACAAATTTATTCTATTTAATCAAGAATAGCAAGTTGGATTGGAGCAAACACTAAAAAGTTATCACAAAAATTAAGACAAACAGATTATGCCAGTCCTATATGAATAATAAGACTACGTAATCATAATATAGTTTTTTTATTCTTATTTAAATACAGAGCTAAAAAGATATCAAGATTTTGTAAAGATTCTTAAGTTCTAAAAATAAGATCACTAGGCTCAAAACTTTGTTTTCTAAGTTCTTCTTTCATAAAATAGCATGCTATTTTACGGTTTTAAAAATTTTTATCTCCCCATAATAGAGAACCAATCTTCTAGGCGTTGGATTTGCAGGTAGGAATTAGATTGGCGTACATCCCCCAACTGCCCTGAAGGACTCCCGCCATAGTTATGCCCAGGATACAATATAATATGATCCTCAATCTTGGATAAACGCCGCGTTAAGGTATGAAATAATTCTTCACTATCTCCTCCTGGCAAATCTACCCGACCACATCCCTGTAGAAACAATGTGTCACCAGCAACAAGACTATCTGCGACTCGAAAACATTGCGAGCCTGGGGTATGCCCGGGAGTATGAAGACATTTTATATCGATGGAACCTACTTTAATAATATCCTCTCCATCCATTTGCTTCATGTCCGACATGGAAATCCCAGTGACCTGTTTGACCCCATCAGCTTCACGCTTGTTAACATAAACCGGTATGGGATGCTTCTCCATCATTTCCGCTAAACCGGAAATTTCCATTCCAAAAATCTCCCCACCGACATGATCAGGATGGTAATGTGTGACCAATGCACCTGTAAGTTTCATATCATCTTCTTCTACTACTTTGAGAATACCGTCGATATCCCATGCCGGATCAACCACTACACACTCACGCGTTTTGGTATCGCCAATCAGGTAAACAAAGTTTGCCATTGACCTAGCAGAAGGGTCACTCACGCCTATATCAATTCCCGACAACAATTGTTTAAAGTAAATTTGGTTTGTTTCTGACAAGAAATCCTCCTTTTTATTTTTTAGATTTGAACAATTGATTTAATAAATCCGCCAGTCTAATCCCTGCCTGAATCATGCGCTGATCAAGAATTTCCCTACTTCTCGATAAGTATTCTTTGGACAATTTCATATTCTCTAATGGGTAGGCATATTTTAAAGCCAAATATCTGGATTCATTCGCCCAATCATTAACTTCAGAATTAAGCCATTCTTTTTTTTCTGAATCCACCAACTTGATATTCAGGCGTTTTGCATATTTTTGCAGACTTTCTTCGCGCCAATCGATCAGGCCTCCATCCCACAAATAATGCAAGTTGACTTTTCTTCCTGAATAAGAAACGTGGATTCTATTCCCACCCCGGTCTTTACGATTTCCCAAATGCAATGGCTGATGTACATCCCCTACAAAATGAACCAGATATTTTAACGCATTCTTTCTTTTTTTTAAGGGGTTTTCAATATTCGCTAATACAGCAACGAATTCTTTTATTTTTTCCGTAACACACTTTCCATTAGGGCAATCCCGTGCTGCCTCATAAGTCCATTCACCTGCCCTGACATTGGTGTAATGCCAGGGACTTTCCTGTCTCCTTTTTTGCCTGATCTTATCGGCCCAGTCCGCCACATCTGCTAGATTGTTTATGTTAAACTCTTCAAAGATATATTTTTTAGTTTCAGAGGCTAAATTAAATTCCGCTATATAACCAATTGCCCGATGACCCTGAGACCCCCAGCCATGCGCATCATCAAAGTTTGTCGCCAGAAAAATTATGAGCAGCCAGAGTCTGCATACAAACAATATTACTTTCCTCTCTTTAGACATTTTACCTTTCTACTTTAAACCGATAAAAAAGTGACTTCTTTTTACCACACCATAAAATTCTGGGTACTCATTATTTTCTTGTCTTTTTCACTTGGAACCATAGCAGTTATTGCCCGTCTTTTTGACAGTTCCGGAGACTCGTCACACAATATAGCAAGACTATGGTGTCGTTTGCTTTGCAAATGGAATGGTGTAAAAGTTCAAATCACTGGTTTAGAGAATATGCTAACCGATCAACCACAAATATTTGTATCCAATCATCAAGGTTATTTCGATATCTTTGCACTATCAGGATATTTACCAGTTCAAATAAGGTGGGTCGCAAAATCCAGCCTCTTCAAAATTCCATTTATGGGTTGGGCGATGAAAGCAGCGGGTTACATCCAGGTTACTAGATCTGACCGCAAAAAATCTTATCAGGCTTTTATAGAAACGGTGGAGAAAGTCAAGGAAGGGTGCTCAATTATTATTTTTCCAGAAGGAACTCGATCAGAGGATGGGACATTAGGACCCTTTAAAAAGGGAAGTAACCTTATTGCGAATCGTTCCAACAGTCCCATGGTTCCAGTAACCATTACAGGAAGTAGCGATATAATTAAAAAAGGTAGCTTCCTAATTAATCCAGGACCCGTCGAGATTATACTATCGCCAGCCGTGACAACCCATCTGCAAAAAAAAGATGGAGGGGAAGTTTTAAACTCCATTCGTAACACTATTCTTGAAAACCAGCGGTAAATAACAATTCTAATTACAGGTTACTTTTTTTCTTTTTGGATGAATTCCCAAATAGATGCGGGGTGTTCGCGCAAGTCTTCGGGGTTTCTCCAAATGGCTCGTATCATTCCAGTTTTATCAATTACAAAAGTGGCCCGCTCTATATATTTAACCATTTCTCCAAGATCCTCTTCTTCTTTAATGACGCCATATTGCTCCGTCACCTTTTTGTGTTCATCGGCAAGAAGAGTAAATCCAAACTGGAATACCTCAATGAATTGCTGATGTGCATTCACACCATTCCAACTGCAACCTAAAACTTCTACTTCACGAGTTTTAAACTTTCGGTTCCATTCGTTGAATCCGACCATCAACCGCGTGTCTTCTGGGCTACTATCCTGCCTATAAAAAGCCAAAACCACCCACTTCTTATCTTCGAAATCCTTCAGGCTTATCTTTACCTTTTCCTCAGCAGATGGGCTGGATGCACCTGCTTTGTAGCCATAGCAAGCGGGCAATTCAAAATTAGGCGCACGATCACCTACTTCTAATTCATCGGGCATGGAGTTATCCTTTTTCTTTTGAGCAACTCTAAATATTTTCTTGAGCCATTTACAGCCTCTTTTACATACGACCTACGAGTTGCATGAATTTAAATTACTGGATTAATGAATCTCCTAATTATAATTTACTACTCACCAAATGCTGCTTTGAGCAGAGGCTCAACTTCGCCTTTTGTTTCCATCTCATCAAGAATATCGGTATCGCCATAGAACTTGCCATCGATGAAAACTTTTGGCAGAGTCGGCCAATTGGTCATTTTTGTGAGAGCCTCACGCTTGGTTGGATCTGAGAGCGCGTTGACAACTTCAAACGGGTAACCGTATTTATTGAAAAACTGAATCGTTTCCACTGTGAAACCACATTGCGGTGCTTCTTTGGTGCCTTTTCCATAAATAATAATTTTATTTGCAGCGATTTCTTCTTTAATTTGATCTTCTGCCTCTGACATTGTTAGCTCCTTTATTTTTTTTAAAACATTTAATAAACGAAATTTATAACCACCCAACCCTTATGGGGTGGCTGTTTTTATTTCTGCAGCGTGAATTCGACCATCCTTCATGGCTGGGTTCAAAGCATCCTGAACCTTGCGGTGACGATCCATAATTCCTAATTCTTCAAAAGCTACTGAGGTGACATGAATGATAAAATGGTCACTCATCCCCGTTTTATCCAAGACATTCACTTCAGCATCCGGGACTGCAGTTTTAACTAAATCAATAAGATCTGGAATACTAATCATCTAACTCCCTTTAAAAATGATGTTTAAGCCAATTAACTGTAATTGTTTGATTCTAATTCTACCAAAAGGATTTAATGTTTTACCCTTGTTTTTTCAATATAATACTATAAATTAGGCAATTAGAAAAATTCATAAATCATTTGAAAACGATAATTTAACGTATTTATGGAGCTTCTCTCGATACAAAATTTTCAAGATTTGACGAATCGCTCTATATTTAAGTATAATTAAAGAATCGTTAAGCCTACTCGTACTATCTAATAGAAGAATAAAGAGTGAATTAAGGGAGATTTTCATGACCGTAACCACAGAATTTGTAAAAATAACGCCGAAAGCCAGCGAAGAAGTAACTAAATTGGTGAAAGCAGAAAATAATCCGGAAATTGGGTTGCGACTCGCAGTGAAGGGCGGGGGTTGCTCAGGCCTGTCTTATGACTTGGCATTCACTCCCAAAGAAGATGGAGACACCACCATTGAGCATGAAGCATTCAATGTCTATATGGATGCTAAAAGCATGATCTACCTCAAAGGAATGCAATTAGACTTTCAGGATGGATTGCAGGGCAAAGGGTTTGTTTTCGTCAACCCGAATGCAACTTCGACATGCGGTTGCGGGGAATCTTTTTCCATCACCTGATCTCTCCGGCAGTTCAAAGTCGAAGACCACCACCTAAACGGTAAACGCGCATCCCTTTTGGATGCGTTTTTTTAGGCCTATGCAACCCACAACTCTAGAAGAAATCAACCAGGTTAGGCAGAGTTGCGGTTTTTTCTTTATGGATGGTTGGAGCATCCTTACCGCTAACGGCAAAGAGACTTTCTCATTTCTTCAAACGCAAACCACCAATGATGCATTGCAATTAGAAGTGGGACAAGGCCAGGCCAGTGCCGTAACCGACCGCCAAGCGCGCTTGATCGCCAACTTCTCCATTCACCGTATTGATGAAAATGACGCCTGGCTCCTGTCTGAAAATTCGCAAACTCTGCACGACCATCTGGAATCCTATCATTTCCGAGAAGATATTACTTTTAAGAAAATCGAACAAAGTTTATTGGCTCTTCAAGGCCCCAAAAGCACCCTAGTTCTTGAAAAACTTTTCACGTCTCTACCTGAAAAACCCAATGCAGTAGTTCGACAGGAGGTTGAAGGAAAACTCTTTGTCATAATAAAGAAAACTCTAACCGGAGAAGAGGGATTCATACTTTGCTACCCCCGGGAGCTAAAAGATAAATTTTTACAAAAAATTTTAGATGCAGACAAGGAAATCTCGCCCACTCAAATCCGAGAACAAGCGAGAGAAGTCCTTAGAATTGAAGCGGGGATCCCTGTCTTCGGAATAGATATGGATAGCAAAAATATCCTTCCAGAAACAGGCCTGGAACATAGCTGCGTCAGCTACAATAAAGGCTGCTATATAGGACAAGAAGTAATTGCTCGAATTAAAACCTATGGGGCTCCCAATTTCGCTTTAATGGGTTTGGGATTTGATGGACCAATCTCACCCCCTATGAATGGAACGATTTTTCTTAAAGATAAAAAAATTGGAGTCGTTAAAAGCTCGATCCGCTCTGCCTTTCTTGGCAAAGTCATTGCAATGGCATACATTCACAAAGACTACCGCAGTCCGGATGTGGAAATGGAAGTCACTATAGATAAGCGTCCTTTTAAAATCAAAACCTGTCTCTTGCCTTTCTATCAGGCAGCCACAAGAAAAGATCATTCAATAAGGCTCTTAAACGAAGCTCTACAAGAGTACAAAAAGCAGGAAAATCTTGATAAACCCATTGCCATTTTAAGGGAAGCTATTGATATCTACCCAAAACATGCAGAGGCTTATGAGGCCTTAGGGGTTTTCCTTGCAAAACAAGACAAGCTTGATGAAGCCATTGCTTTAATGAAACGCCTGACCGAAATTAATCCGCAAGAAATTATGGCACATACCAATTTATCAGTTTATTACATGAAGCAAGGCCGGATTGAAGATGCAGAAAACGAAAAAGCCGAAGCCACGGCCTTGCAGTTTGAACAAGCTGTGGAAAAAAATATGGCAAAGAAATTGAAGAAAAAAGAAGAAGAGCAAAAGAAAAAAGAAATGGAAGAAAGGATCGAAATGTTCAAAAAAGTTTTAGAAATCGATCCTGTAGACCAAGTTGCCAACTTCGGGTTGGGTTCTATTTATCTTGAAACGGGAAGATACGAAGAAGGCCTCGGTCCCCTAAACACCGTTATCGAAAAATTTAAAGACTATTCAGCGGCCTATCTTTTATTAGGCAAAACTTTAGAAAAATTATCGCAAAATGAGAAAGCCATTGATATCTATAAAAAAGGAATTGCAGCTGCCTCCAAAAAAGGCGACCTCATGCCCCTAAAAGATATGCAAAATAGAATGAATCAACTATTACACTCCTCACCTTGACCTTTCACAAATTTCCAAATATCCTCGCCAGGTTTCAAAACTCCGGAATTAATAATTTTTTGGTTTATCACAACCCCGTG